>WTGE01000035.1 GCA_011525445.1 Synechococcus sp. CO36386bin_37 | reverse complement strand
ATATAGAGCAATGAATTTAAGTTTCATCCATAAAAATACTTAACAGATATAAAAGCAAAACAACAAAAATGAATTCACATCGTTGCAGGTTTAACCACTAAATTCCTGCAGATCAGTGAGGTTGACTACGAACAATTTTCAAAATTTCCAGATATAAATCTTCGTCAATTTCCCGTATGTCATATTCGGTAGGCATGGTTCCATGATGATGTTCATGAACAACAGTCCAGCACTGGCGTTCAACATCGTCCAAATGCGATCCATAAAGAACATGCACCCGCTTAACCAAGCTGTTAACCAAATCTGAGTCCACAACCATCAATGTTCACCTTTTTCCTTTTATGACCTCATAACCATACAAACAAGGGTCGGTTAACCGCAGATTACCGCAGAGACCGCCCGATCTGGATCGGTTCTCCACTTCCTGATCAACCGGTGATCCTCATACTGTTCGGTTCGTTAAGAAGTCATTAGGACAATGCAACCTACAGCTGAACAATTCACCGAAAAAGCCTGGACTGCGATCATGGCAGCACAGCAACAAGCTCAGAACCGTCGCCATCAACAGCTTGAGACCGAACACCTTCTGGTGGCCCTATTGGATCAGGAGGGCTTAGCTACCCGCATCCTCGACAAAGCAGGGGTTTCTCCACCTGTGTTGAAAACAGAAGTTGAAAGCTACCTCAAACGACAACCAACACTCACGCAGCGACAGGACAACGTGTTCCTTGGCAAAGGCCTCAATGCCGTTCTGGAGCGCGCTGACGCGCTGAAACAAAGTTACGGCGATAGCTTTATCTCAATTGAGCATCTGCTGCTGGCACTTGCAGAAGACGGACGCTGCGGCCGTCAGCTTCTGAGCCAGGCAGGCACAGATAGTTCACGTTTAAAAACCGCTATTCATGCCGTGCGAGGCAGCCAGACAGTGACTGACCAAAATCCAGAGGGAACCTATGAATCACTCGAAAAATACGGTCGTGATCTCACAAGCGCCGCCAAAGAAGGACAACTCGACCCTGTGATTGGCCGCGATGAAGAAATCCGTCGCACAATTCAAATCCTCAGCAGACGAACCAAAAACAATCCTGTTCTGATCGGTGAGCCAGGGGTGGGCAAAACAGCAATCGTGGAAGGACTAGCCCAACGAATCGTGAATGGCGATGTTCCTCAAGCCCTCCAAAATCGGCAGCTGATTTCACTTGACATGGGGGCACTCATCGCGGGTGCTAAGTATCGCGGTGAATTCGAAGAAAGGCTCAAGGCCGTCCTAAAGGAAGTCACCAATTCCGAAGGACAAATCATCTTATTTATCGACGAAATTCACACTGTTGTTGGAGCAGGCGCAACCGGTGGGGCGATGGATGCGAGCAATCTGTTGAAGCCCATGCTCGCTCGAGGTGAGCTCCGCTGCATTGGAGCAACGACTCTTGATGAGCACAGACAACACATTGAAAAAGATCCTGCTCTGGAGCGTCGGTTTCAGCAGGTGCTGGTGGATCAACCAACCGTCGCAGACACAATTTCAATCCTGCGTGGACTCAAAGAACGCTATGAGGTTCACCATGGTGTCCGTATTGCTGATAGTGCTCTTGTTGCAGCAGCTGTTTTGAGTAGTCGCTACATCGCTGACCGCTTCCTTCCTGATAAAGCCATCGATCTCGTGGATGAATCAGCCGCCAGACTCAAAATGGAGATCACCTCGAAACCGGAAGAGATCGACGAGATCGATCGCAAAATTCTCCAGTTAGAAATGGAGAAGCTTTCACTAGGTCGCGAATCCGATACGGCCAGCCAAGAAAGACTGCTGCGACTGGAACGGGAACTTGCAGAGCTTTCCGAACAGCAAAGCACCCTTAACGCCCAGTGGCAACACGAAAAAGGTGCCATCGATGAGCTTACGGCACTTAAGGAAGAAATCGAACGCGTTCAGCTTCAAGTGGAGCAAGCAAAACGCAATTACGACCTCAATAAAGCAGCAGAATTGGAATATGGCACCCTTGCCGAACTCCAAAATCAGCTCTCTACACAAGAACAACTCTTGGGAAAGTCTGATGATAATTCCGAGAAATCACTCCTGAGAGAAGAGGTGAGTGAAGACGATATCGCGGAAGTGATTGCGAAATGGACTGGAATTCCAGTGGCGAAGCTTGTGCAATCTGAGATGGTGAAACTTCTCGAACTTGAAAATCAGCTTCATGAACGCGTCGTAGGACAGAACCAAGCCGTCACAGCCGTTGCTGATGCTATTCAGCGGTCAAGGGCTGGGCTGAGCGATCCAAATCAACCGATCGCCAGTTTTCTTTTTCTTGGACCTACAGGAGTGGGTAAAACTGAGCTCTCAAAGGCCTTGGCAGCGCAACTGTTTGATAGTGAAGACGCCTTGGTGCGCATCGACATGTCCGAGTACATGGAAAAGCACACAGTAAGTCGATTGATTGGTGCTCCTCCCGGATATGTGGGCTATGAAGCTGGTGGTCAACTGACTGAGGCTGTACGACGAAGACCGTATGCAGTGATTCTGTTCGACGAGGTTGAAAAAGCGCATCCAGATGTGTTCAATGTCATGCTGCAAATCCTTGATGATGGACGTGTTACCGATGGTCAGGGTCGTACCGTGGACTTCACGAATGCGGTGCTCATTCTCACCAGCAACATAGGCAGCCAATCCATCCTCGACTTAGGCAACGACAACGACCAACAAAGTGAAATGGAAATCCGAGTTTCTGAAGCCCTACGGCAACATTTTAGGCCGGAATTTCTAAATCGAATCGACGACACAATTATTTTCCATCGTCTGGGCAGGGAAGAACTACGCCAAATTGTTTCATTGCAAATAGAACGACTACGCCAGCGACTCAGCGATCGAAAGCTGGAACTCAACATCAGTCAGGAGGCTACAGACTGGTTAGCACAAACTGGCTATGATCCAATTTATGGGGCCAGGCCACTGAAACGCGCCATCCAACGCGAACTTGAAACCCCAATGGCTAAAGCAATTCTCTCTGGCCGTTACGGAGAAGGAGATACTGCGCAGATTGAACTCGACGGTGAACGCATCAGCCTAAAATAATCCGATCAAAACGCTGATCTTTAGTGCATGAATTGAACCGTATATTGAGTTCAATCCGTAAGGTTTCGGATCAGCAAAAGATCATCTAGGCTTCTCGCATCTATACGCTGAACGAATACAATCCCTATACTTAGTTAACACAAAAATCCTTAAATTATACCCGTTTAAACAATTCATTTGGATGTTTCCCCTTCTGAACAAGACTCTACAGCCTGCAAAGTCGCAGGCTTAAACCATTCAGGAACACACGTATAGGTTGCGGCATTGCTTGTATTTTCACTCGCCTCAACCCTCCAGCAGCAACTTCGCCCTTGATCTCGATCATTCAAAAGTTCGTTGGCCCAGTTCCACAACAGACTTGCTGTGTTTTCCATTCCCACATTCGTCATCACACGGAGATCTATTGCTCCTTGCTGATGAAGACTTTGCCACTGCTCCATGAGAGGATCGTCTTTATTAACAAGAAATGTATGGTCGAACTGTTCTCTTAACCGTTTTTCTAACGGACGCAAACTAGAAAAGTCCACAACAAAGCCACATTGGTCCAGTTGTTTTGCAGCAAACCAAAACGTAAAACTGCGGCTGTAGCCATGTACAAAGCGACAATGACCTGGATGTCGCCACTGCCTATGGCAACAGGGATAACCCTCAAAATGCTTGCTACAAGAAAAGCTGGCAGGAGGCAGAACCATCGGCTGAGAAAAGAGACCGTGCTGCGAGAGGATTGCTCCTGTCTACATCTCCATGCACAGAAGCTCAATGCCAGCTGCTGACATCGCCTTCATTGACGAACTCCGCTTCAATGACAAAGGGTTGATTCCCGCGATCGCTCAGGATTGGCTTGATGGGGCCGTGTTGATGCAAGCGTGGATGAATCGTGCAGCCCTTGAACTCACATTGAGCACAGGAGAAGTGCACTACTGGAGTCGGTCAAGAGCCGAGATGTGGCACAAAGGCGCGACCAGCGGTCACATCCAGATCCTCAAGGAGTTTCGCTACGACTGCGATGCAGACGTGCTCCTACTCACCATCGAACAAACCGGTGATGTGGCTTGTCATACCGGAGCACGCAGCTGTTTTTTTGACGATGGCACAGTTCTCAGCAAGGGGGGAAAAGATGCGTCAGCCCCCCCAGCCGACGCCTGCACGGAATTGATGCGCGTGATTCAAGATCGCCGTGACAACCCAGAGGCAGGGAGTTACACCAACCAATTGCTCGCAGGCGGAGACAATCGCATTCTCAAAAAAATTGGTGAAGAAAGTGCGGAATTTGTGATGGCCTGCAAAGACAACAAACCCATTGAAATCGCTGGAGAAGCTGCTGATTTAATTTTCCACCTGCAAGTTGCATTGGCCCACCACAACGTCGGCTGGAGAGACGTTCAAGCAGTTCTGGCCAACCGTCGCGGTGCACCCAGGCGTTATTCAGGCAATGGTGATGGAGACACAGGCAAACCAAATTGACTGGGCTGCTGTTGCATCCACTCCAGAGTGAGTTGATCACGGGGAGACAATTTCAACACTGGAGCGGCTCCCTGCACGGGTGCCATGGCATCCGTCGGATCCGAGCTGTGAGCCCACAAACCAAACGCATGTCCTAACTCATGCAGTGCTGTGGCTTGCTGCGATTCTGATCTCAGTTCAGGTGAAACCATCACCGTGACAGCTGGTTCGAGCCGCCAGACCCCCTCCCGTTGAACCTCAAGCACCTGAAGAACACTGCGGCCGTTGCTCGCTCTCCAGCCATCAGCAAGAAAACGTCTGGGCGGTCTACGACGTTCAATACGAACATGAGCCCGCTCAACATCCTGAACCCTGATGATCTTCAACGCTGTAGACCACTCATCAAGAGCGCCGTTGACCGCTTTGAACCATCGCCGCTCCCATCGATTGGGCTCAGTGGTTTTAGCAGGCTGAACCCATACACACCACTGCGGCATGACAGGGTATCCGGCAGCGCTGATGGCGAGTTTTGAGCCATAGCCTGGGGCATTCTTCACCCCACTGCGGCGTAAGGGTTCAGCCCTGAGACGCTGAGCCTGAACTGGGGGACAAGGATCAGCGTTCATGGAAGCGATCAGGACGCCGGCAATCCAACACCGCGCGCCATGAGGGTTGCAAGCAGAGGAACCAATGCAAACCCCACAAGCTCGACATTGATGATCCACCCCAGACGTGAGGCCAGAGCATCAGTGACCTTTGGGAGTTCTCCCTTACGCAGAGGGATTGCCCAAAGGATGTAGGTGATCGTTGGGTACAACGACAGGGCTCCCACGGACAGATACAAACCAACCTTCCACCAAAACAGCGGATTGGTCGTATAGAAATCACTTCCTTGCCCGAAATACAGAACACGCAGAATGCCACTCACAAGCAAGGCCAGAGCAGCGATCCCGTAAATGATGTCGGTGATCACCATGGCCGTGGCGGTCTGACGATCCGGATCGGGACGCAATAACCGTCGTTCCACCACAAGGGCGGCAAAGCAAATCATGAAACTCAGGTAATGCACATAGGCCACACCAGCGCTTTTGGCGATTTCTGGAGTCAGCAAAGTGGCCAGCTGCATAGCAGATCAGTCGTTGAAAGTGACGGTAGCGGCTTCCTTGCCGGTCATGCTGGTCAAACAGACCAGCTCGGCTCAGCCGATACCGAAACAAAAAGACATCATGGAGTAAAAGTAAATAACGAAAAAATCATGAATTAAGCTAAAAAGATAAATTCCGCAGTCTTTATTACGCAATCTGAATAGAAAGACTTTCGCCCTAAGTTCAAGAAAACCAGGAGTCGCAGATGGTGAGTTCTCTAAGCGCTTTTCTTGGCGAAATTGGTCGGCATCAGCTTTTAACACCTGAACAGGAATTAACTCTTGGACGCAAGGTCCAGGCCATGACAGCTTTAACTGAGCGCTGCACCTTGGCTGGAGGTGTGGGAGAGGCTTGCGTTTATAACGATGAAGAAAAACGCACGATCAAGAGAGGCGAGAAAGCAAAAAATCAGATGATCACTGCCAATTTGCGATTAGTCGTCAACCTTGCGAAGCGTTATCAGGGCAAAGGTCTCGATCTGCTGGATCTGATTCAGGAAGGAACGCTTGGACTCACCAGAGCAGTTGAAAAATACGACCCAACACGAGGACATCGGTTTTCCACTTATGCCTACTGGTGGATTCGTCAAGGATTGAATCGTGCCCTATCAACCCAGAGCCGAACCATACGTATCCCTGTCAACATCAACGAGAAGTTAACGAAATTACGAGCGGCAAAGGCGCGTCTGATGCAAAGCAACGGGCTTGCACCATCCGCCGAGCAGTTGGCCGAAACCATGAACTTGCCGATCAGTGAAGTGGAGGACTTACTGGGCTGCGAGCTGCGCAGTGTCACAGTGAGTCTTCAGGGTGTCGTGAAGTCGAAATCAGATCCCTCGGAATTGGTCGACGTCTTACCAAGTGATGAAATCCCTCCACTGGAGAGAGCTGAGATCGCTGAACGCACAGATTCAGCATGGAAGCTGCTGGATAACTCGAACTTAACTCCAAAGGAAAGAACTATTGTCATGCTTCGGTTTGGTTTAGATGGAAGCCACGAGTGGCGCACACTCGCTGAAGTGGCAAGACAAATGAACTGCAGCAGAGAATATTGCCGTCAGGTGGTGCAGAGAGCCTTGCGAAAATTACGTAAAACCAGCATTCAGCATGGTTTGGTGGAACCCGCACACTGATCCATCAGAAAAATTGGGTGATAGTAGCTTGAGTACGCATGCGCTAAGTCGCATCGTTTTATGGCTGACAGCTCTTCATTCTCAGACTCGGTATTCGATGCGGAGGTGATCGATAGTTCGGTCATTGATGAAGGGGTGCTTCGACGCCTACTCAGGCGAGCTGGCAGAGCGATTGCAGCTCCAGCGCTGGAAGCTCTCGAAGTGATTCTCGATCAGGACACTCCCCCCCAAGCCAGGCTTTCCATGCTGGCGGCCCTGACTTACTTGTTGGTGCCCACCGATCTGATCCCAGACTTTCTTCCCATTGCAGGCTTCAGCGATGACCTTGTAGCGCTAACTGCTGTGATCAGTTTGTGCAACAAACACATCACTTCGGAAATCAGGGTTCGGGCACAACGCAGACTGGATCGGTGGTTCCCCCTTGGTCGCTCATGACTAGCTGGTCTGATGAGGTTGAGGAAGAGCTGGCTTCTGTGTTGAAGGACTGGCTCAAACAACAAGGACGTACCCAAGCCGACCTCCGCAGAAGTCTCCGTGCAACCTCAACCCGAATGCCCGCGCTCATGGAAGTGCTCAAGCAGGAGCATCACGTGGGAGGACTGCCTCAACTGGCGGCAAAGCTCTGCAGCATTGAAGCTGATTGGGTTCTCAATGCACCACCCCATGCCAAAGCCTCTGCAGGTGATCTAACAACAGAGACTGATCCCTTTGGTCAACTGGATCTACTTCTGCGCGAAATCCGCGATGATCAAGGCAACTAAACAAGTTCGCAGGCAAAGTGGTGCGAGATGCCTTCCTGCCTTGCGCGTATCCGCTTCCCTCGTCCTCTGCGTCGGACTCATGGCTGGTACTGGTCTCTCTGCGGTAGCCCCTCAAATGGCGTCCGCTCAGTCGGAAACATGGCTGCTGGGACCAAATAGCCGCAATGGCCCGGGCAGCACAGTGGTGCCGACTGATTGCGTACAGGGAGACGACGGATCAATCACCTGCAACACCAAAATTGAAAACCCCGTAGGCACGACACCTGCAAAGCCTTTCTACAACCCATTTACTAACTGATCAGCCGTGCCTCAGGCCCGTCGCAAGCGTCGATCATTTCTGCTCCTCATTGATTCCGCGGAGCAACAGGTAGCCAAGCTGCTGACTGTGATCACTGCAGTGGTGATTATTGCTGCCTTAATCCAACTCACCATTCGTGTCAGCCTTGCGTTGATCTACACCGACCGCCCTTCCTATTGGCTCGGAGATGGATTGATCCGAATTCTTGGTGATTTATTAACTGTTTTAATTGCCCTTGAAGTTCTTCAAAACGTCACGAGTTACCTTAGAAAACATGTCATTCAGATCGAACTCGTACTCGTCACAGCTTTGACTGCTGTATCCAGAAAAGTCATTGTCTTGCCAGCAGGGTCGGAAAACAAACCTCAGTTACTGATTGGACTGGGAATCGCGTCAATTGCGTTGGCTGGCTCCTACTGGCTTGTAAAACGATCCAGTTTTATTGATTCAGGCCCTAGGGAGAGTTTGAAAGGTCATTCCAATACAGAGCAAGCCACACCGTTCCTGGAGACGGATCAGTCCGCTCAACACGATGACAACGATGCGCTGGAATCAAAATCTGATCACCCACGCTGAGGTCGACAGTTTCGTCAGGGACCTTGAACTGCAATGAAGCACTCCCTCGTATCACAGTCAGCCATTCATTTTCACCCTGGTCGTACCAGTATCCTCTTGGACTTGAAGCATCACAGGATTCAATCCTTAGCAGCCGCCAACCGGGTCCAGCACATAAGAGCTGCTCCCTCTCCTCTCCCGATTTCAGTCCGCTCTGTAGAAGAAGATTTTTGGAGGTCATGCGTTGAGCAGCTCGACTGACCTCTCCCCAGCGACGGCCTATGTCAAACCCCCAAGAACGAGCCAGTTCCACCACGGAATTATGGTCGTCACAGTTTGAAAGCTGTCGCCGACGCTCAGGATCATGATCAATTGACTGAACCAGTGCGTTCAGCTGATTCACCTTCTGAAGAAAGCGATGGAGATCGTCTTCTGCCAAATGCAATATCTGAGAAGACTCTCATCTTGACAACAAGTGAGCTCGCTCTGTCTGCTGATTATCACGCGAGGCATCAAACTTATCAACACCACAACCTGGGCGAATGATCAGACTCCTTTCAGAAATCCTGCTGTTGGTCATCTTGTTCTTCACTTCACCGGTCTTGGCGCTCGAACCGGGAGCGGCGCTTTTTGAACGCAACTGTGCGAGTTGTCACCCCAATGGCAACAACATTATTCGTCGGGGACGAACACTCAAACTCAAGGCACTCAGCAAGCGTGGGCTTGATAACAAAGAAGCAATCGCCCAAGTTGCCCGTGAAGGGATTGGACAGATGGGTGGTTATACCGAAGCCCTCGGAGAGGGAGGAGATCAGATTGTGGCTGAATGGATTTGGCAACAAGCTCAGAATGCCTGGATCCAGGGGTAGATATCCAACCGGGTCCAGATTCCATGTCGCCAGTAAACATCCTGCTCCAGAAGGGTACGAACGGTGGTCTGACTATCCGATTCAAAAATGCCAAACACGTGAGTGCTGCCCTCCGTTGGTCCAAGCGTCAACAGCACCCCCTGTTCTTTGAGAGCCTCAAGGCGAGCAAGGTGCTCTTCTCTGTAAGGCGCACGCCTTTCAAGAGCTCCATCACAATATGTACCCCAAAGAACAAAATGCGCCATTCGCGTTCACCTCAACATCATGAATCAGCCAATTCCAGAATGGCATATTTTGCACCTGAAAGCGACTTTAATGACCGAACCCTTTTGAATGTGCAGACAACACAATGAACCGGAAAACACAAACAAAATCAAGTTATTGGATTTCAGCAAGACACTGAAACTCAAACAGCTTCTCTCAGTTGCTTACAAAAAGCACCGGCCTCAACTGCCGCCATCCCAGGGGAAGCAGCTGCAATCCTCTTCACAAGTGCACTTCCAACAATGGCACCATCAGCACCCCATTGCTTCACCTGATGAACTTGCTCAGGGCCTGAAATTCCAAATCCAACCGCTACAGGACTGCGGCAGCAATCTTTTAAATCATTCACCAATGTCGCCACACGATCCTGAAGTTTCGCACGCTCACCCGTGACCCCGGTCACACTGACTAGATATGTGAACCCTCGGCTGGATTCAGCGATTCTCTGCATTCGATCTTTCGGTGTTGTCGGAGCGACTAACAACACCAAATCCAGACCATTTTTTGCTGCTAACGGCGATAAACGTTCTGCCTCTTCTAAGGGCAGATCAGGCACAACCAACCCTGCAACACCTGCAGCAGCAGCCTCTGCAAAAAAGCTTTCTGGACCTCGACTTAGCAAAGGATTCGTATAGGTAAACAAGATCACAGGCATCGTGAGCTGATCCTTCAACCCAGCCAGCATGTCCATCACGCCCGCAGGTGTGGTCTTTTGCTCCAGTGCCCGAAACGCAGCTGATTGAATCACAGGCCCATCTGCCAAGGGATCGGAATAGGGAATACCAAGTTCAACGATGTCAGCGCCGTTCTCTTGGAGGCTCAAAAGAATCTCAGCGGTCGAGCTCAGGTTCGGGTCCCCTGCCATGAGGAAAGGCATCAATGCCAAGCGTCGTTCCTGAGCTGTTCGAGAGAAAACCGCTTCAATCCTGGAAAATTGATCCGTCACAGAAACCAGAGGGGCTGATCAACGGAGCCTACGGTTCTGCGGTCTGTTCCGATTCAGACTCGTCCAAATCAAGAGATGCAAGGAGAGCTTGCTGCTCATCGGGACTGAGAGCATCGAAACGAGCCTGAAGCTGATCAGTTGTGAGCTGATCGTATTCCTTTCTGTAGCGGCGACGTTGCTGCATGTAGGTCATCTGACCCGTGACAACTCTGAATAAATAGGATCCGGTCCAGACCACGACCACCACCACCAACACGGCCTCAGCGGCAATACCCGCAGAAAAGCCCTCAAAACCTGCAGCCTGAAACAGCCAGAAACCCACACCCCCTGCAACTAACAAACCAAGGCCAATCTTGAGTACTCCTGCACGCGTCAAGGACCTAACCCTCCCCCTGACCGCTGATACGGAGATTCAGGAATGGTGCGAAAACAATCATTCCCGGAAAAAAGAAAAAAACCAGTCCAAAAACTGAAAATCGCTCGATCTTCCCCATGACATGCCAGCGGCGGTTCATCCAGAAGAAGAGCAGGAGGGGGGCCACAACTAAGTAAAGCCCTCCCAAAGCGACATAGCCACCGATCACAAGCAGCGTGTCTTGGGCAACCGAAGACAGGAGATTCTCGATGGACACAGGAGACGACCGGGTGGGATGAATCTAAGATGTCGAAGCGGGCTTGTACGGCACGCGGGGGCGTGGCGGAATCGGTAGACGCACGCGACTTAAAATCGTTTGGGATGAAAATCCTGTGGGGGTTCAAGTCCCCCCGCCCCCATCAAAATGAAGTAGTCAATTTCCAACACAGTTCCTAACTTGAACGTTCGAGCGTTTTGGTCGAGTGATGACCGGCACTGTCCAGGCAGAACCAAGCCACACCGAACACAAACCACTCGAAATTCGCCGTTGCGATGAACGAGATTCTGGGCAGATCGCTTGGGATTTATGGGGGACTTATCTCAGCGACCGTCAGTGGGGAACCGTTCGGGAGGATTACTCCGCTGACGGCAACGCATGGGAGTCCTATCCCTTTGATCACAGTCATCTCAGAACCTACCGATGGGGTGAAGACGGGCTGCTGGGGATTTCTGACATCCAGGGAATGCTGTGTTTCGCCCCTGCACTCTGGAATGGGCAAGATTCCATCCTCAAAGAACGCTTGTTCGGACTTGGCAATCAGGAGGGGAATCACGGGGAAGATCTCAAAGACACCATGTTTCACCTAGCCGGAACTCCTACCGGCAGCTACTCCAAAGCGCTTTATCGCTATCCCCAAAGCGCATTCCCTTATCAGCAACTGCGCGAAGAAAACCAAAAACGTTCCAGGGAGGAGCTGGAATTTGAACTGGTCGACACGGGAATTTTTGCCGACAACCGGTTTTTTGATCTGGAAGTCGAATACGTCAAAGAAGACGCTGAACACCTGATCATTCGGCTCACCATCACCAATCACGGTCCCCAGGCAGCTGAACTCCACCTGTTGCCAACTCTCTGGTATCGCAACACGTGGTCCTGGGGGGATCAGCCTCACAAACGACCAAAACTTCAGCTGAAAGGCAACAGGCTGATCAGCGATCCAATTGACGGATTAGGAAGCTACGAGTTGAGCTGTTGCGAAAACGGAACATGGCTGTTCACCGAAAATGAAACCAATACTGAATGCCTGTGGCATGAGCCTCTTCTCCAGCCCTACGTCAAGGACGCCTTCCACCGTTATCTGATCCAGGGGCAAACCGGTGCTGTGAATCCCGCACAACAAGGCAGTAAAGCAGCACTTCATCTACGTCGAACCGTCGAGCCCGGGATGCCCTGGGTTGTTGATCTCCGTTTGCACCCCCACAACACAGGAACAAGCTCAACAGCGGCACCTGATTCTGAAACGCTCACCCCGTTGATTCAGAAGCGCCAGCACGAATGGAGGGAATATCTGGAATGGATTGCACCAGAACTCAACCAGGAAGACAGAGCCATTCATGCGGCCGCAGGGGCTGGATTGTTCTGGTGTCGAAAGTTCTACAACTGGTACGTCGCACGCTGGCTGCGAGGAGACAACAACGCTCCCCGACCACCGCAACAGCGTTGGCAAACCGATACGGCTTACTGGAAAACATTACGAGCAAAAAATATCATCTCCATGCCCGACAGCTGGGAGTACCCCTACTTCTGTCAGTGGGATTTGATGTTTCACGCCGTGGCTTTTGCGGAATTTGATCCAAAAGAAGCTAAGCGTCAGTGCAGGATGCTCAGGCAGGCTGATTACACAGCCACCAGTGGACAGTCACCTGCTTACGAATGGGCACTTTCTGATGCCAATCCACCCATTGGAGCCTGGGCAACCCTTCGCATCTTTCAAATCTGTCGACGCCGGGACAATGAAGCTGACTACTCTTTTTTGAGGGCAAGCCTGCGCGAATTGTTGTTGGAGTACGGCTGGTGGACAAACCGAACGGATCGCAATGGAGACGGTCTGTTTGAAGGTGGTTTTCTCGGTCTTGATAATATTTCTATTTTTGATCGACGCTACCCTCTTAAAGATGGCAGTCGTATTGAGCAATCAGATGGAACAGCCTGGATGGGATTATTCAGTCTTAATCTTCTGCAGACGGCAGTTATTCTGGCAGAAGAGGATCGTGAAGAATACCTTGATTTATGTGAGCGATTTGCTAGGGATTTTAGTCGACTTTCTTACTCTTTGAATAGTGCAACCGGTCGTGGCTATGTGAACTGGGACGAACAAGATGGATTTTATTATGACGTGCTCAAACGCCCTGACGGATCAACCGATTACCTGCGTACACGATCGATCAGCGGATTAATCCCCATACTCGCAGTTGCAAGCTTTCACAAAAGCGAAATACAAAAAGTACCAATATTAAACATCAATCAACACCTGAGCAAACTTGGAGAAGAAAGGGGAGAGGCTTTTGACTCTATAAGCCATTTAGGATCTTTGAATGGAGACCGCGTGTTGTTTTCAATTGTTCCACCAGACAAATTAAGGCGAATTCTTAGACGCGTTTTTGATGAAGAAGAATTTTTATCTCCCTACGGAATAAGAAGCCTTTCTAAAGTCTATGGATCGCAACCCTACTCTTACCAACAGGGAGATGATTATGCAACAATCAGTTACAATCCTGCGGACAGTGCAGTTGCTATGTTCGGCGGCAATTCCAACTGGAGAGGACCCATTTGGATGCCAATCAATTATCTCATCATTGAATCTCTGCAAAAATTTGGCCATTTCTTCGGTGATGATTTCACAATCGAATTCCCTACTCATTCAGGCAATGAGATGACACTTTGGGATATTTCCCTGAAACTCGAAGAAAGACTGATTGGAATTTTCAGACGCGACAAAGTCCAACGCAGAGCTTTTCGTGGGGGTGTTGAACTTTTTCAAAATGACCCAAATTGGAAAGACTTATTTCTCTTCAATGAATATTTTCATGGCTGCAACGGATCAGGGATAGGAGCCAGTCACCAAACGGGCTGGACTGCAATTGTTGCCAAAATGATCACTCAGCTTCAGCGCTGGCAACCTTCAACAACAAGACAAGATTAAAACCAATTGCAATGATGTAAACTAAGACCCTTGACATAATTCTAGATATATAAATCCGTCCTCAAGGTTGCATCAAGGCCGCGGACAAACAGCTTCTTAAGCACGCATCCAAAATTTCATTATTTTGGAATCAAACTTCATGCATTCTCGGTGAACCACAACACCCTCGTGACCAACCTGAATTCAAAGACAGCATTATGTGAGATTTCACGGACTCAAATACAACAACCCCAGAAGATTTTTTTCAAAAAACGGCATTATTCCATCAAAGTTTGTTCCAAATTTTCACCGTCAAGGCTGATACGGTGTCAATTGCACACGCCATTCCAAGGTCTCATCAGCATGAAAGAAAAGAGGTGCTTCTGAATCATCCAAAGTGCCGTTTGTATCATCTGATACCTTGAGAAAGCGAGGCACTTTCTGTGGTTGACGAACCAACGTGATCGTATCTGTATTCATAGGCAGACCGTAAAAACGAGGGCCAAATTCACTGGAGAATGCTTCCAAACGATCCAACGAACCTTCTTGCTCGAAGACCGAGGCGTAACTTTCCATCGCATGCATGGCGTTGAAAATCCCTGCACAACCACAGGCGGATTCCTTCGAAGAGCGAGGATGCGGTGCCGAATCGGTGCCCAGAAAAAAACTTGGATCACCGCTGGTTGCAGCTTTCACCAAAGCCCGGCGGTGGCACTCTCTCTTCACGATAGGCAGGCAATAAAAATCACTTTTTAAACCGCCTATAAACATCGCATTGCGATTGAGATGAAGATGATGCGGTGTAATTGTTGCGGCTAAGCGATCATCGCCATCTGCAACGTAATCAACAGCTTGCTCAGTCGTGATGTGCTCCAACACAATCCGCAATTCTGGATGCCGCTGACGCAACGGGATAAGATACTTTTCTATGAAAACAGCCTCTCGATCAAAAATATCAATCTCAGAATCAGTAACTTCTCCGTGAATCAACAAGGGCATATCGATCTTTTCCATTGTGTTCAGCAGGGGTTCGATTAACCTCAGGTCGCTAACGCCAGCGGCTGAATTGGTTGTTGCATTTGCTGGGTACAACTTCGCCGCTGCAAATACACCCTCCGTCCAACGTTTTTCCAATTCACTGGGAGCAAAATCATCAGTGAGATAGGCCGTCATTAACGGAGTGAAATCCAAGCCTTCAGGACGAAGAGTCTCAATCCTGTTGCGATAGTTGCGAGCTGCTTCAACAGTAGTAATTGGTGGACGAAGGTTCGGCATCACAATGGCCCTCGCAAAAACCCTGGCAGTCGCTAACAGAACCGCCCGGAGCATTGGACCATCTCGTAGATGAACATGCCAATCATCGGGGCGACGCAGAACTAGGCGATCAGGGATCTTCATCTAAGAAACCGCGTCTTGGAGCTGTGGCAGTTGATTCACAGCATGCAAAAGAGCCTCGTACCGCTTCTCGCTGACATGCTGATCCGGAAGCATGTCCAATAACTTGAGTTTTTCAAGACGTTTACGAGTCGCTCCGGGCATCACAACTAAATACACTGAACGTCCTGCCTCGATTGCTTCTTTGATTGCATTCTCTAATGCAAGTGATGCAGTCACACCAAGGTGAGAAACCTCGCTCAAGTCAAACAAAACAGCCTCACAAGCCTCAATTGCGTTGTGTTCACGATTGATCGTTTTAGCAACCCCGAAAATCATTGGCCCTGTGAGCTGAAATAACAACAGTCTTCCAGATCCTCGATCCAGTAATTCCTGTTCTTCAGGAGGCAATGTCACATCATCGTCGGTTGTACTGATTGTCTTCACTCCCTTGGATTGAAGCGCCGTCATCCGTTCAATAGTTAATACGTTAGCAACAAAAACACCAATGAAGACCGCCCAAATCAGATCAACGAGAACCGTAAGTCCAATAACACCGTAGGTAATGCAAGCTGCTTTAATCGATAGATGATGAGCACGTGCTAAAAAACTCCAATCAATGATGTCGAATCCAACTTTGAGAGCAATCCCCGCCAGCACTGCCAAGGGAATCCTCGAAGCTAAAGGTGCTGCCACCAAGATGACAAGCATCAAAATAATCGCCCTCACGATTCCAGAAAGAGCCGAACGTCCTCCCGCCTGAATATTGACAACCGTTCCCATCGTGGCGCCAGCACCGGGCAGACCACCAAACAGTCCAGAAACCAAATTACCCAGACCCTGACCAATGAGTTCTTTGTTGGAGTTGTGTTCTGTGCGCGTGAGGCTGTCAGCGACGACTGATGTGAGCAGGGCATCAATACACCCAAGCATTCCCAGCACAGCGCCATTCACCACCATCAGCCGCAGCAAATCTGGTGTGATCCCTGAAAAGGTAGGAGGCTGAAAACGAGGAAACTCAGCTGAAAACTCTGGAATTCGGCTTAATCCAACATCAGCAAACAAGGTGAGTGAAAGACCTGTTCCAACAACGAGAGCAAGAAGCTGCGGAGGACAAAAGCGCTTCCAGGTTTCAGGGGTGAACCAAAGGATCAAAAGGGTGATGAATGCGAGAAGAAACTCAAGCGGTTTTGCACCCGCTACCAACTGAGGAAGACTGGTCAGAGTCCCGATGACTCCACCCTCTGGACTCGACTGACCCAGGAACGGAGCCAGCTGAAGAATGACAAGGATCACACCAATTCCAGACATGAAGCCTGAAATCACGGTGTAGGGCATCATCGTGATGTATCGACCCAATCGACAGAGTCCGAACAGGATCTGAAACAGGCCCGCAAGCATTACCACCATGAAGGCGAGAGCCAGTGCCGTTCCTCTGTCGGGAATTTGACTGGTGAAGTTCAGAATCACCGCAGTGAACACCACCGTCATCGGACCAGTAGGTTCTGAAATCAATGTGGATGTTCCTCCGAACAGAGCCGCCACCAAACCAATAATCACAGCACCCCAGAGGCCTGCGGCTGCACCGGCTCCGGAAGCCACGCCAAACGCCAATGCCATCGGTAGCGCAACAACCGCTGCGGTTAGCCCGCCAAAGGCATCACCACGGATGTTGCGGGTGCTGATGTAGTTCAGTAGCACCGGAGTCTCGTCTCTTTAGTTGGATGATGCTAAGCCTCCTCCTAGTGACGACTGTTAGGTCCGGCGAGGACAATGGTTTCAAAGGAGCAAGAAGTCGATGCCTGATTTTCTGATCTCTGCCCTGGAAATTCTGGTGGGAATCGGACTCCTATTTGGCGGGGGTGAGTTGTTTGTGCAAGGGGCGGTGATTCTGGCCGTGATCCTTGGTGTCCCACAGCTGGTGATTGGACTAACCGTGGTTTCGCTTGGTACGAGCGCTCCCGAGTTTTTTGTCAGCATCGGATCCGTACTGCGAGGAGCTGATGCACTGGCGGTGAGCAACGTGGTGGGAAGCAATATTTTCAACGTTCTGGTCGTACTCGGCAGCAGCGCTCTGGTTCTGCCCCTGAAAGTCGAGAGCCGATTAGTGAGAAGGGATGTTCCTCTTCTTCTGGCCGTCTCAGCGGCTGCTTGGGGTATGGCATCTACAGGTCGCGTGACCTGGCAGTCCGGAATTGCACTTCTGCTGGCCTTAATCATCAACAGCATCTGGGAAATCCGAACAGCACGAGAAGAACCCGATGAAATCGAACCTGCTGAGCCAGAGATTGACCTGGCGACAGCTCAACAAGGCTGGTTTAAGGCCTTGGTGCGTCTGGTGATTGGCATTGTTGTGCTCGGAGTCGGTGCCAATCTTCTGGTGAAGGGAGCTAGCGCCGCTGCCTTGAGCCTCGGCGTGAGTGAGGCTGTTATCGGACTCACCATTGTTTCTGCTGGCACCTCCATGCCAGAACTGATTACCTCCTTGGTTGCCGCTTTGAAGGGGAGAACGGATCTGGCGATCGGCAATGTGGTTGGAAGTTGTTTGTTGAATCTTCTTCTCGTGCTCGCTGGAGGAGCACTAGCCGCTGGATCAAAGGGGCTGATCGTGACCACAGATCTGATCAATGACGACATGCCCATCATGATTCTGACCAGCTTGGCTTGTCTGCCGATCTTTTGGACCAGAGGAAGAATTTCCAGACTGGAGGGTGGCTTACTGCTTGGCTTGTACTTCCTCTACATCACGGACAACGTTCTGCCCAGAACAGGCCTGTCGTCATGGTCGGATGAATTCCGCCTCATCATGCTCTGCTTGGTATTACCGGCCGTTGTCATACTCATCGTGGTGCGTGCTGCACGCTATTGGAAACAGCTCAAACGAGAAGGAATCCAAAAATAAACAATGACTTTCGCTTGCATTCCGCTATGGAGGGATGACTAAGGAGCCAAAGCTGTACATGCTTGAGAAGAACGATCGGCATGCCGATGATTGAGCTGCTTCCCCCGCTCAACGACAAAAACCTTCCATGGCTCGATGTCATTCATCCCATCGTGGTTCATTTTGTGATTGCGATGGCACTCATCACAGTCGTTTTTGATCTGATTGGTGTTTTTACAACCCGTAAAAACCTTTTTGAAGTCAGCTTCTGGAATTTGGTTGTGGCAACAGTCGCCATTTTTGTCGCGATCATCTTTGGACAGATTGAGGCTGGTTTAGCCACTCCATATGGGGCTTCGAGAGACATCTTGAATTACCACAGCACCCTGGGCTGGTCGCTTGCTGGTGTTCTCAGCCTTTTGACCGGATGGAGATACGTGGCCAGGCAAAAAGATCCCACTCTTTTACCTTCAGCCTTTTTGATCATTGATTCTGCGTTAGCTGTTTTGGTGTTTTGCCAGGTTTATCTAGGCGACAAGCTTGTTTGGATTTATGGCCTTCATACAGTCCCGGTCGTCGAAGCTGTGCGTAGTGGGGTTCTGTCATGAGCTTTATGAGCATAATCCCCTCTCCGATAAACGAAATTGCTGAGAACCTTGGGGCAAATGATCTCCCCTACTCCATTCCAATTCATCCAAATTTAGTTCATTTCACTATTGGTCTCTTTGCGATCGGCATTGCATTTGATTTTGCGGGAGCCTTTTACCCGCTCGAAAAACGGGTGTTTCGTTTTTTAGCTCTCCCCGCAACGCGTAGCGGATTTCATGATGTGGGTTGGTACAACAT
>WTGE01000460.1 GCA_011525445.1 Synechococcus sp. CO36386bin_37 | reverse complement strand
TCCCCACGTCATTGCACCGCTGTACCGCCGCCTTGCTGATGAGCTGCTGGTGGAGTTGCACCTTCTAAGCCACCAGAGTCGCTTTCAAGCCAACGCTCTCTTCAGCGTTGGACTCTGCACCGTGTTCGACACCTTCACCAAGGGATATCGGCCGGAAGATCAGACCAGTGCACTGTTCAGTGCCCTCTGCAGCAGCAATGGATTTGACGCTGCAGCTCTGCGCAAGACCAGCGCATCGTTGATTGATCAAGTTAACGGAAAGGATTCCGACAGCTTCAAAAGCTGGCTCTCCTCTCACCGCCTCGAGGACGGTGGCCACTATTCGCGTTTGATGGCCGTCGGCCTGATGCGTCTGCTTCAGAGCAGCAGTCCAGACGATTCCAGCTCAGATAATGCTGCTCTGCTCCAACAGAGCAAAGAACTCGCTGAAAGCCTTGGCTTGCCCGCCGATCGCGTCGAGAAGGATCTGACTTTGTTTGGTTCCAACAGTGAACGGATGGATCAGGCCGTTGAGCTGGTGGAGGAGACCATTGCAGCCGAGAAGCGTAAGAAAGAGCGCCGTCTTGCAGAACAGGCGAAAACAGAGGCTTAAGCCAGTCCACAACTTGGATCTCAGCGAAGCGCTCGGGCCCTGTGGCTTGGGCGTTTTCTGTTTCAGCGCGAAGTTTTCGGCACTCATCAAACCACCGGGTGAAGCCACCGTCTTGAAGCCCCAGGGTGAGCTGAAAGCCATCAACGCCGGCACAGGGGGTTGGCCACCAGGGACGCTGGCCGTAAAGCTGAGGCGCAGGGCTTGAAGCTGCTGATGTTGCCGGGGTTGCTGTCAGTCTGAACGGAAGTTTGTGTGGTCGACGGTGATGCACCACCGGAGCGATTCGACCACATGATTATGTTGTCTTGTGAACAGGTACCCTGCGATACACACCCAGATTTCTTAAGGAAGAACGGATTGACCTCTGCCGAAACAGAGGTCAACTCGCACTCGTCGGACTCGCTCTGCCCGGCTTCCGAGCCCATTCAGACCAGCTCGGCGAACCCAATGATGATCCGAAACGTTTGCCTTTGCATCGACTGAGAAGTCTTTTCTCGACATCAGCAATTGCACGGCGACTTCAGGTTTTTCTGGTAGGAAATCGGCGGTTGTTAGGACCACCCCTGCTGCGTCAACCTGCCATCACTCTGTTCAGAATTTCTTGCTTGACCACGGCGCGATCTCGCTCCACATAGATCTCAGCCATCAGTTCAGGCTTTGACTTCGAGCGGAGGTTTTTCAAGGGCTTCTCGACTTCGGCCAAGACCTCCTCGACAAGTGCGTTTGGATCGTCTCCAAAGGAGTCGTAGCCCGACAAGACTTTGTCGAGTTTTTTGAGTAGGCGAGTGGAGGCAGACATTGATGCAAAACGGACAGGGGGATTTTGGACTTCTGCAGCTTTGTTCAAACGATTCGTCAGCCATTCCTCATTTGGTCCGCATGATCAAGGTCGCCCTGACAACGACCCCAGCACAAACCGGGATAGGAGTCACCCCGCGAGCCATAGGGCTGAGCAGGCTCAGCGCAGTTCCATCTGAAGGCGAAGCCATCCAGGCTGTTGCTGCTTCGGCAGGGCTGTCATCTCAAGCTCCAGCTGAGATGCATTGCGGATCACCCGCGGCCAGCCTCGACCTAGCCAACCCAACTGAACCAATTCATCCGGTCGTCCCCGAAGGCGTAAGCGCTGTTGACCCAGCCGTTTGAGGGGGTGCGGGCCAAGCGTCGGAGCTTCCCCTAAAGCAAGCAGAAGCTCCACTTGGCCCTGCGTCTCTGGTCCTAATGACCAACCACCGCTGAGATCACCGTTGGAATCCAACCAGACCTCAGCGACGCGGTTGGAAGAGGGCTCTTTCAGCATCTGCAGAGCATGTTGTTCCCGTTGGAACCCCCTCCGGACCAATGCTGTGGCAACAGCATCGAGGCTGTCTTCGAGCTTCGGGAGGTGTTTGGCAGGCACCATCAACCGGGCTTGAACAGAGGCTTTAAAGCGACCAGTTGCCAGGGATGACACACGCAGAGCCACAGGCGCAGCCAGCAGAACATCACGGAGCTCCTCGGCTAAGCCATAGCGACTGGTGAGCTGCTCGCTGATCAATGGGTTGTTGAGGAAGGATCCCAGCAGGGGTTGCAGGGAAACACTGTTCAACTCCAGATAGTTTGAGGGAGCATCGAACCCAACGCGATTGGCATGGCCTTTCGCCTGGGCATCCTTCAGAGACGCCAAGGGTCGGGGAGCGACTGGACCTTCCGCCATCAGTCGGTTTCCCTTCAGCACAACGCTGAAGCAGCCATGGGAGACGCTGGTCAGAGCTGGGAAGAGCGGTCCGCTGATTGAGGCCAAACCCGACGGCTGCCATTGAACAGCTGTACCCCGTGTGATCAGCTCCAGGCAGGTCTGTTCCAATGCCGAGGGCGAACGTTTCTCAAGAGGCGTGGCTTGATCGAAACTTTTGCGGTGCAGTTCATCTGCAAACAGCAGATCGAGGGAAGACGGATTCGATGCTTTCGGAAGAACCAAAACAGGTTTGCCGTCGTCCAGCCAGACCAACCACCACAATCCGTGACCATGGCGGGTCCAACGATCTCGAGCGATTTCTGGAGAAAGCCGCTTCTTCCAGACCTGAGGCGGTGAGGCAGCAGGGTCTGCTTGAAAGCTCTGAACCAATCGGGCCCGACGGGTGATTCCAAACAGCTCAGCTGTTACAAGGCGGTTCGGGGAAGGCCGTGTGCCGGTGCTTGCGAGCAAAAAACCAGGAACTACACAAAACAGTCCCAACGCGAGAACTGTGATGGGATGTGCTCCCCAGGTGTGTCGGACAGACGCAATCAGGAAGAGGATTTGGTTGGACCCTGGCGCCGGCGACGATCTCTCCATTCAACAGTTGAGAGATAAATCACAGCAATGCTGACGAAAACAAGAAGCACAGCTGCCGTGACCGCCAGGGTCTGGCTCAAAAGGGGTGCGTCTTGAAGCACTGATTCGATCAGAAGTTCAGGGTGCCGTCGCCATTGCGTCCCCAGACGACCATGGCGATGGAGAAACTGAACATGGCGGCCAAG
>WTGE01000286.1 GCA_011525445.1 Synechococcus sp. CO36386bin_37 | reverse complement strand
TTGGTGGAGCCCTTGCTCAGGGAGTTGCTGGGGCCTTCAGCACCGGGGCTCGAATCGCGTGTGCTCGTGCGTGATGGAACGCCCATCGAGGCTGGGCAGCGATTGCTGGAGCTCAGGGGCCCGGCGGACCTGTTGGTGGCGATGGAACGCACGGCCCTGAATCTGGCGATGCGGCTGTCGGGGATTGCCACGGCAACGGCCAGCTTGGTGCGTGAGCTGGAGGGCTCGGGGGTGGCCCTCGCTGATACGCGTAAAACCACCCCAGGGCTGCGGGAGCTGGAGAAATATGCCGTGCGTTGTGGTGGTGGAGTGAACCACCGCATGGGTCTGGATGATGCGGCGATGTTGAAGGAAAACCACCTGGCCTGGGCGGGAGGGGTCACCGCTGCGATCCTGGCGGTTCGCGCTCAGGCCCCCTGGCCTGCCCGTGTGATCGTGGAGGCGGAAACAGCAGAGGAAGCCCAGGCTGCGGTGATGGCCGGTGCGGATGCCCTGTTGCTTGACGAGTTCAGCCCGGAGCTCCTGGCAACCTTGGTTCCCGTGCTGCGTGCCCAGGCAGAGGCCCGGCCTGCTCGGGTCTCCATCGTGCTGGAAGCGTCTGGAGTCAACCCTGCAGACCTGAAGCTCTACGCCGCCACCGGGGTGGATCTGATTTCCACAAGTGCGCCGATGACGCGCAGCTCCTGGTTGGATCTGAGCATGCGCTTCACCTCTGCCGGGTGATGCGTGTGGCCGGCATCAGCGGAAACAGAGGCTGCTTCAAGTCAAGGTGTTTTCATCCAGATCATCGATGGAGAGGAGTTAAGGGTTGTTGTGATGTCTCTCCAGCCTGTTGATGCAAAACGCCAACACAACACCAATCAGAAGACCGCAGGCATTGGCCAGAAAGTCCACCCACTCTCCATAGCGATTCACATGGGGCTGGATCAGTTCGATGAGGCCGCTGTAGAGCGCAAAACCGAGGATGATCAGCGGCCATCGTTTGGGTTTGCGCAGTGCGGTTGGAAAGGCCAGCGCTGCGTAGGCAACGAAATGATGGGTTTTGTCGGAACCTGGAACCTCGGGAAGGGTGTTGAGGGGATGTAACGACAACGCTGTGATGCACGCAAGCAGGATGGCGCTCAGGATGAGCCAGTGGCGTTGAATCAATCGTGTCACTGTCTTGCTGTGGCTTTGGGTCTGCAGGGCCTGAACACGGTTGAGCTGGCGATGAGGGTGGCTCGAACCGGTTACTGGCCAGAGAAGATCATGATTGCTGCATCCTTACCCTTTTTGCCTTCACTGGAAATCACAAGTTCCCCGGAAGGCATGAACGTGATTCCTTCCGGCTGGAGGAACTGATTCTTATCCAGTTTCAGGGCTTCTTTGAAATGGCCGTCCAATCCGTAGCACACAATCATTTTTTCTCCTTTGGAACCAATGATGTAGAGCAGCTCGGATTGGGGGTGGATGGCAAGCCCGGAAGGGTTGAAGGTGTCTTCTGCTCCATCAAGAAAATCGCGGCTATCGATTGCAAACAACGGCGAAGAATCCATCTGCATGGATTGAAGGTTAAAGGCGTAGATTCCACGCGTCCGGTCTTTTTTCTTGGACGACCCTTTGCAGGCAATTAACAGGCGATTGCGTGGAATATCGTGGCATAATCCCTCCGGGTCCTGGTCCTTGTGAAGGTCCAGGTCGTGTCGTTCAAAGTGAGCATCTTCACTGTTGAAGTGAGTCACTTTGTAGATCGCTGGTTGCTTGCCTGCTTTCAGCACGTAGGCCGTTTCACCTGCAACAACAATGTCTTCCGAATCACCATCATCATGCTTGGCGTGTTCCGTTACCGTTCCGGAATTGAGATCAAACAGATGAATCTGAACAGCCTCATCTTGCACGAAAGCCAGAGTGTTGTTACTTCCTAACGGTGATAAGCCAGAAATTTCCTTGTATTGATCGGGTAGTGAATAGCGCTTGATGGGATGGCAGAAGTCATAAGAAAAGTGCGTCATATCGGCATTGATCGCCACAGCACAGGGAAGAGAACGATTTGAGCGATCATCCCCAGGTTGAGAAACACAACGGCAGTGAAGTGCCACCATTGATTGAAGCTCGATTCCGCGATCACACCTTCAACCATGCCTCCAAGCATCAGCAGCAGGGGTGCAAGTGCTGCCAGGGCACGGGGCAGGCCTGCTGAAGACAGGGGATCACCAAGCAGCATGAAATAGGCGAGCAAATTAACGACGGCGTTGACAATGAACACCACCAGGATGGAAACCGCCAGGGGAAAGACCGGCTGGCCGTTGAATGAAAACGTGGCCTTGGGATTCTGTGGGCCGATGAAGGCAATCAGACCACTGAGCACTGCGAATGGGATGGTGATGGCGTTGAATCCGAACACGGCGAGGGAGAACGCCAGCAAACCGGCACCCTGCAGCAGAAACAGCAACTTGTAGGCCACTTCTCGCAACCATTCGTTGTTGCAGTCTTTGATTGCAACATCACTGTCGAGAGGGTTCTGAAAACAAGCAACTTGCCAGCCTTCGTATTCATGCATGGTGATCCCCATCAAGCCACCGAAGGTCTGGATCAGTGGGCTGAGCAGCAGCAGAAACACGCGCAGGTCGCTGCCCCCCAGAAGGGGGTTGAGAGCATCGGCGTGTTGAAAAATCAGGTAAGCAAGAATGAAGGTAGGGATGAACGGGAGCCAGTGCACCAGCTCCACTAAGTTCAGGATCCAGCCTTGGGCATATTGGTCTAAATGGTGATCAACTAAATAACGCTTTGGTGCCGGTTTCTGCCATTCCCAGCCAGGATCTGGATAATAACCAAGATTTGGATCAGAGTGATCCTTGATTCGATCTGCTGTCATTGCATCAGCTCCACCTCATGGTGTGCAAGAAGAGTTTTAGGCCAATCCTTTCTTTCTTAGCCACCGGTTCTGATTCAGCCATCGTCGTTGGGAGGCTTTGCAATGGACCCTGTTTCATCCGTCAGTTCTCTCTGCTGGTTGTGCGTTATGCGTTGCTCGTTGCTGAACGCCTTTCAGATCGGATGAACCGGGGCAAGTGTTGGATGCGCCATGCTGTTCAGGCTTGAATCCCGAGATAAAGAAGGATCAAGTCCTGATCGCCGTTATTAGTGAGTTGATG
>WTGE01000468.1 GCA_011525445.1 Synechococcus sp. CO36386bin_37 | reverse complement strand
AAAACCGGTGGTGGTGAGCCTTACCGTGTGTTTGGTCCATTTCTGCGCAATTGGCGAGGGCAGGTTGAGCGTCGTGTGCCATCCACTTTGGAAGCTCCCCCTCAACTGAATGACCTGGGGGACGAGCTCCTGGCTGAGATCAGTGCCGGGACGGGTGGATTAGGTCGGCTCTGCGCGGAGGGTCAGCGCGAACTGGAACGTTTAAGGATTGAGCATGGTTTTGCCGGCACTGATCTTTGTCCCAGTCGCCCAGGAGAGGTTGCGGCTTATGAGCAATTGACCACTTTTGTGGATGGTGCGTTGTTGGCCTACGAACCGGGTCGCAATTTTCCTGGGATGCCAGGAACCTCCCATCTCAGTGCAGCCCTGAGTGTGGGCACACTGAGCCCCCGCCAGGCCTGGTGTGCCGCCCAAGACTCCAAAGAGGTCGCCCGTAGCGATGAACAACGTCAGGCGATCAAGGTTTGGGAGCAGGAACTGTGCTGGCGTGAGTTTTACCAGCAGGCCCTATTTCATTTCCCTCAGCTGGCGGATGGTCCGTACCGCGAACATTGGCGACGCTTCCCCTGGACGAACAACAGTGATTGGTTTGAAGCCTGGAAAAAGGGCCAAACAGGGATGCCGATTATTGATGCGGCAATGCGACAGCTCAACCAAAGCGGTTGGATGCACAACCGTTGCCGCATGATCGTTGCCTCATTTCTCGTTAAGGATCTGATTTGCGATTGGCGCTGGGGCGAGCGCGCCTTTATGGAGCTTGAGGTGGATGGTGATTTGGCTGCCAACAACGGGGGTTGGCAGTGGAGCGCAAGCAGCGGGATGGACCCCAAGCCCTTGCGCATTTTCAATCCAGCTACTCAGGCGTCCAAATTCGATGCTGACGGTGAGTACATCCGTCGATGGGTGCCGGAGTTGCGACATGTGCACACCCAAGATTTGATCAGTGGTGACATCCCTGCCCTGGAGCGTAGGGGCTATCCGGAGCCATTGATCCAACACAAGGAGCAACAGGCTCGCTTCAAAGCGCTTTACGCCACCATCCGAGCCTGAGGTGGAGCCATCAGATGCTCGCGCAAAACCGTGATCACACGGTTTTGCTGTTCCATCGTTAATTCTGGAAAAATGGGTAGGCTCAGCACCTCGCTACAGAGTTGATCCGTAATCGGCAGATCCTCTTTGCGTAGATCAAGGTTGGCGTAAGCGGGTTGGCGATGAATCGGGATCGGGTAATAGATGATCGTGTTGACCCCATGCTCTTGAAGGCTCTGTTTGAGCCAATCGCGACATCGACTGGAGGGGAGGCCAAAGGCGCTGGCCGGTTCGGAGCAGGTTGCGTTGCAGGACGGTTGGTCTTCAGGGCAAAGGCGAACTCGGACCACAAATTGATTCCAGCTGTGACCTACATCGTTTTCATCAGCCGAGTCGGGGAGATGAATGCCTGGAAGATCCTTGAGCTCTTCGTGATAGCGCTTGGCAATGGCGGCGCGCTTCTCGATCCATCGGCATAGATGAGGGAGTTTCACGTTCAGAACCGCGGCCTGAATGGCATCAAGGCGGCTGTTGTATCCCAGTGCGGTGTGCAAGTAGCGACGGGGCATGCCGTGTACAGCGAGTTCACGCATGCGCTGAGCCAAAGTATCGTCATCACAGGTCACGGCTCCACCATCGCCAGCGGCTCCAAGATTTTTTGTTGGGAAAAAACTGAAGCAACCCACATCTCCCCAGCTGCCAGCTGGCTTTGATTTCCAACTGGCGCCGGTGGCTTGCGCACAGTCCTCGATCACCTTCAGGTCGTGACGACGGGCGATGCCCATCACTCGAGCCATATCCACCGGACGTCCGAACAGGTGGACCGGCAGAAGCGCCTTGGTTGCTGCGGTGATTGCGGCTTCAATCCGGTTGAGATCAATGAGATAAGTCGTGGGATCCACGTCCACGAAAACGGGTGTTGCTCCTACGGCGCTGATCGCTTCAGCAGTGGCAAAAAAGCTAAACGAGGCAGTGATGACCTCATCTCCCGGCCCGATCCCAAGGCCGCGCAAGGCGAGGACAAGAGCATCCGTGCCGCTGTTGCAGCCCACGGAATGACGACAGTTCACGCTCGTGGCAAACGCATCCTCGAAATCCTGAATGGCGCCGCCACCAATGTATTGACCACTACGCAACACATTTAAGACGGCGTCATCCAGCTTCGAACCAAGATTGGCGAGCTGTTCTGTAAGGCTGAATGGAGGCACCTGCATGGCGGGCACCTTAAGTCGATTGACCAAACCATGGGGGCTCTTGCCCAGGCTCCCATTTGATATTGCAGCCCACCGAGGGTGATTGGGATGCGCTTACAGGAGTGCCAGCCAACACATTGTTCAGGGCATCTCTGAGATCGGAGCCATCGAGAGGCCGGTCGTTTCCCGGTCGACTCCCGTCCAATTGCCCTCGATAACGCAGGGTTTGTGTTCCATTGGCGTTTGGCGAGAAGAGATAGAACTCAGGTGTGCAAGCCCCCCAGAGATCTTTGGCCAGAGTTTGCTGACCGTCCAGCAGGTAGGGGAAGGTCCAACCCTGTTGGCAGGCTTGATCGCGCATTCCATTGGGACCATCCTGAGGATGGGTGGAAAGGCTATTGCTGGAGATGGCAAGCATGGTTGCTCGTGTACCGAAATCAGCTTCCAGGCGGGTGATTTCAGGTTCGATGTGTTTGACGAATGGGCAGTGGCTGCAGATCAGCATGAGCACAACAGGCCTTTCAGGCAGATCCCCGCTGCAGATTGTGTGTTCCAGGGGAGACCAAGGGGCATGGCCGGACACCAACGGCAGTGCAAATTGAGGCAGGGGATGCTCGAGAGGAAGCATCTTGGATGGGGTCAGGACCATGGCTTAAAGCGATGGTGAGCGGCTCCATGTTGAGCCGATACAGAATCGGCTGTCAAAGCAGGAACGATTGGATGGACCGGGAGGCAGGAAGAGGGATGATGCGTGTGCTGACACTGGTTGTCATGACGGGAGTGTTGAGCGCCTGTGCCAAGCAGGACGTCATCACTTGGAAAGTCTTTCCTCTGCAACGCAACAGTCCGCACGACGGACTCGCTGTCGTGAGTCAACCGGATGGCTATGGGATCCATTTATATCTGGAAACCGACACCAGCAATCCCGACATCTGCATGCCTCGCTGGCTGCCCGACCCGGCGCGATTGTTCAATGGAAACGGCACGGATCCCTTCAGTGCTGGATTGGCGCCTCGCTCAGAATTCCTCGCTGCAGTGAACCGTCGTGATGTTCGCGACATCCTGCGCAAAGAATTGAAAGCACTTTGCAAGCTCAGGGCACCATCAGCGCGCTGGCAATGGCTCGAACCACCTTTGAAAGCATCAGAACTCAAACCTGTGAGTCTTCCGGCCTTGGAATACCCCGACCTGCTCACCGATCCGGCGGAGGAACAAGAACTCGAGGACAAGCTTCTAAAGGAGGACTAAAACCCCTCCCAGACCACAGGTTCAGCCACTCGCCAGTAGCGACTGAAGCGACCCAGTCGCGGTGGGTTGGGTAACGCAACAAAGGGTTCAGGATCCAGCATCCAGACAGGTAGTTGGCGATCGATCACCGCAGCGATCTGTTGAAGGCGAGGGTCTACGGCGGTGCTGGTGACCACCGCATCGGCTCCGTGGCGTTGGGCGAAACGCAGAACCTCATCTGCAACGTCGCCACGCCTGAGGGTGAGCGGAAGGCTCAAGGCGGATTCGTAGAGAAAGCCGATGCGTTTGCGGCTGATGGACTGGTCTCGAATCCAGTCATCATCGAACACGAATAAGCCAGGCGCGTCGGGGTAGTCCTGAAGAGCGGGGTTGGCTGGTCCAAGTGCCTCTTCATGCACCCAGAGGATGGGTCTGCGGGGGTCCATTAAGTGCGTTGGGTGCTTGGGTTTTGGTTTGGTCTTCGAGTGGATTGTGAGCTCGAACGTTGCCTGGAGCGGAATGCTCGTCGGCCATGGCTCTCTCGAATGGCAGGCTGAACCTTGAAAAGCTTCTGCTCGAGCTGCTCGTAGCTGCCATCGAAAGGGCAGGACCTGCTGCTTGAACAACTTTGGCAATAGACCCCGTTGCTATAACGCTCCAGGTTCTGGCGGTTAAAAAAATAGGGTTTATGGCTGAAGCAGCTAGCCACCCACTGCCAACTGAGATGGTTGCTGGCGGGGTCTCCATCGAGTAAGTGCTCGAGGAACCAATCGGCACCGGCACGCCAGTGCACCCGCCTCCAGTGCACGAGGTAAGCCGCCATCCACATCCGCGCATGGTTGTGCAGCCAGCCATTGTTCACCAAGTCATCCCTGAAGCTGTCCATGCAGGCCAGGCCTGTTTGGCCCTCCCGTATGTCATCAGGAAGTGTGCCCTGGTAATCCGCGGCGGCGTAGCCCGTTTTGTGATCTTCTTGATCGTCTCCAATCCGACTGCCGAGATTCAGCCAAAGGCGCTGCCAGAAGTCGCGCCAACCCAACTCATTAATTAGTTTTCCGCCATCATCCCGTGCCTGCTTGTTGCGTTTGAGCTGAGCAAAAACAGCATCACGAACTTCGGCCAGGGTGAGAACGCCATGGCGGATGTAGGGCGATAAACGGGTGACAGATCCGCTGAGGTGGTTGCGACTGCGGCCATAGCGCTTGGCATTCATATCCCTCAGCTGATGCTCGGCTGCGTCGCGACCGCCCTGGATTGGACTGAGACCCCCGGATGCCTCAGGAAACTGTTGTGCCAAAAAGGAATTCAGCGCTGAGCGATCCGTCAGATCCCGGGGTAGGTCGGCGGATTCGCTCGGCCAACGGAGCGGCGAAGCTTGCGGCAGCTTGGACACCGGTGAGTCTGGAAAGTGGCCGTTCCATGCTGTCAATGTGGAGTTGTAAGCGTGGCTGCCCCGGCATGGGAGAGAATCGCTCGGATTAACAACTCCGGGGTGCGGCCTGATGCTTCTCGATCTCACTGGTAAGAAGATCCTTGTCACTGGCATCGCCAACAACCGCTCCATTGCCTGGGGCATCGCTCAACAGCTCAAGGCTGCTGGGGCCGAGCTCGGGATTACTTACCTGCCAGATGAAAAGGGACGGTTTGAGGCCAAGGTGCGGGACCTCACCGCACCTCTAGAACCATCCCTCTTCTTGCCTCTAAATGTGCAGGATGCCGCTCAGATGGAAGCGGTGTTTTCGGAAATCAAGGACCAATGGGGGGAGCTTGATGGTCTTGTCCATTGTTTGGCGTTCGCTGGAAAAGAGGAATTAGTTGGTGATTTCAGTGCCACCACAGCTGAGGGCTTTGCACGCGCCTTGGAGATCAGTGCCTACTCCCTAGCCCCCCTATGCCGTCACGCTAAGCCACTGTTCAGCGAGAAAGCCGGTGTTGTGACCTTGACCTATCTCGGTGCTGAGCGTGCAATCCCCAACTACAACGTGATGGGTGTGGCCAAAGCAGCCCTGGAAGCCTCAGTTCGCTACCTCTCCGCTGAGCTTGGACCCGAGAAACAGGTACGCGTGAATGCAATCAGTGCCGGCCCCATTCGCACCCTCGCCAGCTCAGCGATCGGAGGCATCCTGGACATGATCCATAACGTTGAGGAGAAAGCGCCTTTGCGTCGCACCGTCACCCAGAACGAAGTCGGAAACACTGCTGCTTTTCTGCTGAGTGATTTGTCCAGTGGAATCTCTGGGCAAACCATTTATGTGGATGCTGGTTACTGCATCAACGGCATGTGATTCAGCCACGTGGGTTTGTGGACTACTTGCAGCTCTCCTGGTGGTTGATCAGAGGCCAGGGGAGCAGCTTGCTCATCGCAACTCTGTTGTGTGCGCTGAGCCTCCCCCTGAACGCAACAATCGCAAACACGCTGTTCCCACAAACCCTGGTGCAGGTTCTGGGTTTGCTTCTCAGCCTGTTCCTGGGTTTTCGCTACAGCCAGGCCTACAACCGCTGGTGGGAAGCACGCATGCTTTGGGGCACCTTGGTGAATCAGAGCCGCAACTGGCGAGACTTGATCATGCGTGTGTTGCCTCAAGAGCTGCCGCTTTCTTTGAGACGCCGTCTCCTGCAGCATGTGGTGCTTCTGGTGTGGTGCCTGAATGCGCAGTTGCGCAGCCCCAAGGGGTCGTCGACAGAGCTCGTTGCACCGGCGCGCGAACTTGCATTGGTTTTAAAACTCAAAAATCCAAGTGTGCAACTGGTTCTTCAGGCGATGGCGCAGGCTCAATTCAAGCTGCGTCAGGCCGATTGGCTGGACAGTATTGAAAGCCGTGAGTTTGGCCGTGTGCAGCAGAAGTTGACCAATGCTCTGGGTGGTCTGGAACGCCTTCGCAACCAGCCCTTGCCAGCCTCGTCAACCTTTTTCATTCGCGTGCTGACATGGGTTTACGGCTATCTGGTCTTTCTCAAGCTTGATGCACTGGGACCAATCACTGCCGCCGTTGTGGGTTGGCTCTTGTTCCTGATTTTTTTGATGGCTGAGCGGATCGGCACCTATCTCGAGCGCCCGTTTGTTGATGCCCGTTTCGCTTTGCCCATGGATCGTTTTTGTGCCCTGATCAGCTCGGACCTGCTTGGATCCTCCGATCCGCTGGCCCAAGTCCCTGCATCGCGGGGGCCCTGGCTGCGCTGAATGGGGTTCTTGGCGATGATCAGGACAGTCACTGGGCGCCAATCGGCGTTGTTACGCATGCGCACTGGGGAGATTCACCGTGTCACCGGCGAGACCGATGTGAACGTTCAGCTTGGGCTGGATGGCCTTGGCCACTGCCGCGTCACGACGGGCGTTCCCTTCCTGGATCACATGCTGCAACAGATCAGTAGCCATGGCCTGATCGATTTGGAGATCCAGGCGACCGGCGATACACATATCGATGACCATCACACCAACGAAGATGTGGGAATTGCGATCGGTCAGGCGCTTTCTAAAGCCCTAGGCGATCGTCGTGGCATCCATCGCTTTGGCCATTTTGTGGCACCCTTGGATGAGGCCCTGGTGCAGGTGGTGCTGGATTGCTCCGGTCGTCCCCATCTGAGTTGGGGTCTCACAATTCCCTCGCAGAAGATAGGGACTTACGACACTGAATTGGTTAAGGAATTTTTTGTGGCTGTTGTCAATAATTCAGGCCTGACCCTGCATGTTCGTCAATTGGATGGAATGAATTCTCATCACATTGTGGAGGCCTGTTTCAAGGCCTTCGCAAGGGCGCTCAGGATGGCCACTGAAGTGGATCCACGTCGGTCTGGATCGGTTCCCAGCAGTAAGGGAGTGCTGGAGCAAGCAGGCTCCTGAAAGCCACTATCGCTTGCAAGGTCCACGCTTCATGGTCTGTTACGAGAAGATGGGAGTCGCTTCTGGGTAGTCCATTGACCGTCGCAGCCGCTTCTGCTCGTTTCAATCGCTCGGAATGGTCGAGTGCCTTTCGCAACGTCGAAACAGAACTCACTGATGTTCTTGTCAATCCAGCGCGGGGTACGGTGCCGAACGAACTGAGGGGCACGCTGTATCGCAACGGCCCCGGTCGCTTAGAGCGTGATGGCCAACGGGTTCATCATCCCTTCGATGGAGATGGGATGATCACGGCTCTCCATTTTGATGAAAACGGCGTCCACTGCAGCAATCGCTTTGTTCGCACCAGCGGCTGGATGGCCGAAGAGAAGGCCGGGAAAGTGTTGTTTCGTGGCGTGTTCGGTAGTCAAAAACCAGGAGGTCCTCTGGCGAATGCCTTTGATCTGCGGCTCAAAAATATTGCCAACACCGGTGTCATCAAGCTCGGGGATGATCTTCTGGCGCTTTGGGAAGCTGCCGAGCCCTACGCCTTGGATCCCCAAACCCTGCAGACCAGGGGGCTTTCATTGCTCGGTGGTGTGTTGAAGAAAGGTGAGGCCTTCAGTGCCCATCCCCGTTTCGATCCCGGCCATCATGGGGATCCGCGGATGGTGACCTTTGGAGTGAACACAGGACCGCGCAGCACCGTCCGTCTGATGGAATTCGCGACTACCGACGATCCATCTGCAGGGGTCAAAGCAGGTGATCTGCTCAGTGATCGTCGAGACACCTTCTCTGGATTTGCTTTTCTTCACGACTTCGCGATTACGCCGAATTGGGCGGTGTTTCTACAAAACGCGATCAATTTCAACCCGCTGCCGTTTGTCCTCGGTCAAAAAGGGGCAGCCCAATGCCTCACTTCCAATCCAAAAGGCAAAGCCAAGTTCTGGTTGATTCCCAGAGACTGTGGTGCTTTTGCTGGCCAGGAACCTCGCATTCTCGATGCCCCGGATGGCTTCGTCTTTCATCACCTCAATGCCTGGGAGGAAGAGGGAGATGTTGTGGTTGAGAGCATTTATTACAGCGATTTCCCTTCGATTGGTCCCGATCAGGATTTTGCTGATGTGAATTTCGATCTCATCCCGGAAGGTCTGTTGGAGCAATGTCGCATCAATCTCGCTTCGGGCTCAGTCAGGACCACCCGCCTCAGTGAGCGTTGTTGTGAATTCGCCATGGTGAATCCCCATCAAGAGGGACTGTCGTGCCGCTTTGCCTGGATGGCTGCGGCAGCGCGCGAACAGGGCAATGATCCATTGCAGGTGGTGAAGAAACTTGATCTCAAAACCGGCGAAAGGACGATCTGGAGTGCGGCACCCAGTGGTTTTGTCAGTGAACCGCTCATGGTTCCCCGTCCGGGGGGCCTCGCCGAAGACGACGGCTGGGTGTTGGATTTGGTGTGGAATGGAGAGAGAGATGCATCGGATTTGGTGATCCTCGATGCTTCTGATCTCAATGAAATCGCGGTGCTGGAGCTGCCCTTAGCGATCCCCCATGGATTGCATGGCAGTTGGGTCGAAGACCACTGAGTTCTCCAGGGAAGATCATGGTGCGACAGAACTGCATTGAGTGTTGGCCGCTCCTTTGATGGCCTTTCCTCCAGTGTGGAAGTTGACTGAGCAACGTCCCATGACTGATGACTTGCATTGTCGAATCTCTCGTCGTTGTCAGTCGACACGGCTTTTGCTGTTGGTCCCGGTTGTTGTGGGAGTCGCCTTTCGAACCGCTTCTCCAGTTTTGGCTTCGGTTCAGGTCTGCCAGGGCACCTTGCTGCAAATCCAAGTGCAACAAAGCGGGAGCACCACCAGCGATCGCTTTCGGTTTTCGCTTGGAGTGCAAGCGGAGTCCCCTTCCAAGAAGGAGGCGACGGTACTGCTCAATCAGCGCCTTAGTCGGGTGCGTCAGGAGCTGCAGCCTTTCGTCCTTGGTGCCTTGAACATTCCTGCCCCACGTAGCTACTCCTATGGAGGTGGTGGTTCCTCAACTCCCAGGCTCGAGCGTGCTGCGACGCGTGTTGAGGGTGAGGTGAGTCGCGGCGATTACAACGCACTGATTCAGTTGGCGGGTCGCTTGCCTGGCGTGCGCCTGCAAGCGATGACCTCAATGGCTTCCAGCCGTGACGGGCTGGCCTTGAATGATCAGCTCTTGAAAAAGGGCTTGAGGGAAGGTCGCCGCCGAGCGAACGTCGCCGCGAGCGACTTGGGGTTGGGTCGCGTTGACTTGTTGCGTATCCATCAAGGCTCTGGTGGTGTTCGCCCCGTTGCCTATGCCGAAGCACGGACGTCCAACCCATCGTTTCGCCCTGAAGAGGCTCCAAAACCCACTCGGTCAATCACGCTTGGCTTGGACTACTGCCTGCGTTAGTGGTGCAGAGAACCTGTATCTCCAGAGTTCGGGCTTATCCAAGCTGCAAGTCTTGGTTCATCCTTTGCGGACTCAAGTCGACGGGTTCTCCAGGTTGTTAACCGGATTTTGGCTTTTCAGTCTTGAAGCAGCATGTTGATCGGAGAGATCCGCCTTCGTGATCTCTCCGATCCGAGGTTTAAGAATCGTGGTGGGATTGTGGCAGTGCAACGACATCGAGAAGCGCTTAGATCTCCTCCAGAGATTTGAAACGATCAGCCTCTTTGATGGCGCGTGCTGCTTCCAGTCATTGTGGGGACCAGTGGCCTCGAAGTTCAGATGAGCCGTGTCAAGCCATCGCAATGGATGGCAAGGTTGAGTTGATTTCATTCCTGCAGGCTTTGCTTAAGTCGTTCATGGAAAAATTCAGATAGAAGAGAACGATGATGTGTAAATTTCGCCTTTCCTCTCATTGTTTGTGAAGAAATTTTATGGCCTATGTGTGTGAATCTCGCATTTTTGCGATAAATTCTTCTTCTTTTTCCTTGCTGGCTAAAGCTCCATCGTCAACAATAATGATCCTGTCAGCCACATCAAGAATCTTGTTGTCATGAGTCACCATGATGATGGTGGTTTGGTTTTCTTCTGCCATCTGTTTCATGAGTTTGACCACCTGACGTCCTGATTCTTTGTCTAAGGCTGCCGTTGGTTCGTCACCGAGGATGATTTTTGGTTTGCTGACCAAGGCTCGTGCAATCGCAACCCGTTGACGCTGCCCACCTGACAGATCATCAGGCATGTAGTCAATCCGTTCTCCCAGACCAACTTTCTGAAGCATTTCTGTAGCTAGTTGATCGATATCATGATCCAGATGTTCATCATGAAGTTCGAGAGCTAAACGCACGTTTCTTTTGGCATTCATAAACATCATTAAATTGTGGGCCTGAAAGATAAAACCAACATTGAGCCTGAGTTTTGAAAGCTGGCCTTTGCTCGCACCGCGAAGTTCTTCGCCAAGTATTTTCAAACTGCCATCCATACAGGAGCGAAGTCCGCCCAACATGGTGAGGAGTGTTGTTTTGCCTGATCCTGATGGTCCTGTGCAAATGACAATTTGCCCTGGATAGATATCAAGTGAAATATCTTTAAGAGCGTGCTTTCTGCTTTCCCCATCGCCAAACCAATGGTTGACATTTTTCAGGGAGATCACTGGATCAAGATGATGATTGATTGGTTTGGATTCACGAGGTGACGTCATGATCAATATAGAAATACAGAATTTAAAAATTAGAACACATCTGCAGGGTCAAGCTTGATAAGTTTTCGAGTCGCTAGTGTTGCAGATCCAGTACACATAACAACCGTAAGAACGAGCACCTGCAAAGCACGGCTTGCTGTCATGGCGACGGCTAAATTGGTTGCATTGGCAAGCAATGAGTACAAACCTATAGAGCAAATCACTCCAGGGATAAATCCAATGACTGCTAAAATTGCACCCTGTTGAATGACTACTGAAATAATGTATCCATCGGTATAACCCATGGCTTTAAGAGTGGCAAACTGTGGCAAGGAATTCATGACATCTCCAAACAGAATTTGATAAACGATGATGCTGCCTACGATGAATCCCACTAGAACTCCAATTGTGAAAATAAAGCCGATCGAACTACTGCGGCGCCAGTAATTCAGTTCCAGGGTAGAGAGTTCTGATCGCGTGAGAACCATGACTTGCCCATTCTCAAAAATTGGACGAAGTTCTTTTTGTACAGTAAGAGGATTGGCGCCTTTTTTGAGTTGAATTAATCCTAATTGGATTTGATTCGATTGTTGTTTGGGGAATAACAAGGAAAAAGTGCTTTCTGAAACAACGATATTTGCATCGGCAGCAAAGGTCGCACCAAGTTGAAAGGTGCCAATCATGTTGAGTCGTTGCTGATTGACTTCCACTTGTGTTGAACCATTCCTTGCGATTAATTCGCTAACGGGTCCATAGTGTGATTTTGTTCTTCTGTCGAACAGTGCATTACGTAGTTTGCGTATTGAAGCAGTTTTTTGTGCGAGCTCTGGTATTGAAAGTGATGGTCTGGAAGGGTTGATCCCAAAAACGTTAATAAAATAAGAATTTCCAGTGTTGGGAGTCACCCATGATGCCCTGCTGATTCGCATGGGTGAGACGGCCTCAACACCCTTAACCCCAAGAGACTGGAATAAACGGCTTCTGTTAAACGTTTGCAGGGAACCAAAATTGGAATATCCCGAACTCACCATCAGCAGTTCTGCATCCAGTTTTTGAATAGGTCTCAGCTGACTGTTGTAAACACTATCTAAAAGGCCTAATTGGAAAAATATCAAAACATTCGAGAAACTGACTCCTGCAATCCCAATTGCAAATTTAATCGGATTATGGCTTGTCTGAAGCCAAGCAAGGGGTGTCCGCTTGATCCATCGATAAAACGTTCGATTCATGGTAGATATGATTATTGCTTGGGTTCGAATTTCGAGGTGTTCGCGTCAAAAATGACCTGTACCTGCATGTTGGAGCCCATTCTCAGCCGTTTGCGTTGCTCCATGTTTGGATATAGTTTCAACCTCACATTAAAAACTCTCTGATCAAGATTTTCTCCTGGTGTATTGGAAAATGTGGTTTGGCGCTGTACCTGTGGAAGAATCTTTGTTATTGATGCTTTAACACTTCCGTCTCTTAATCCTGGTGCCGTTACTGTTGCTCCCTGGCCAACTTTCAACAACCCCAAATCAGTCTGGTAGACCTCAGCTGTAACGACCATGTTGTCGGTGTCAGCCATCTCAAGAATGCCCTGGTTGCCGATCCGTTCTCCAGCTCGAGCAAAGATCTGCAGGATTTGTCCTTGCTCGGGAGATCTGATAATGGTTTCTTGGAATTCCTGTTGGGCTTGATCTCTTGCTGCTTCGGCCTTCAAGAGCGCTTGACGCGCCTGGTTGACATCCTCAGGTCGAACATTTTGAAGTTCTGCAACCCTGCTGTTTGCTGCTGTGATCTCTGCATCTAGGCGAGCCTGTGATCCAGAACTCTGTTCAAGGAGTTCGTTTAAGCGTGCATTCGCCGTTTCAGCTTCTTTTCTGTAGCGATTCCGGTCAAGTTCTGAAATTGCATTGTTTTGAAATAACTGCTCATAACGCTTCGCTTCGAGATCAGCTGTTGAGGCGATGGATTGTGCTTGTTCAATCTGCCGTCTGAGCGTTTGTTCCACGGTTTTTCTTTGCATCTCAAGGCTTTTGACCGTTGCTTTTTGAGTTGCGATTGACTCTGGGCTCGCTCCAGCTTTGATGTTCTTTAGTTTACTTCGGCTTAATTCAACTCTTTGTTCTGCAAGATTAAGCGATGCTTGGCGCGTGGATTGACTGCTTAGGTACGCTAACGCTTGGCCTTGCTCAACTCTGTCACCTTCTTTAACGAGAACACGCTCTACGCGGTCATTGCTGAGGGAAGCTGGACTTGTAATTCGTCGAATCATTCCACGTGGTTCTATTCTGCCAAGTGCTGAAACTCGGCGAGAAACTGCTTGTTGTTCACCTCCTGATTCTGGTGATTGTTGATTGGAGCAGGCGTTAAGCATGGGGGCTAAAAGCACCGACAAGCTCGTGAGGGTTGCGCTGATGAAAATTTTCGTCAGCCCTCGGCTGTCTCTGTCTGCTCGAGCTCTGCCCATGTAATTCAACAATTTGTCGAAAAACAGATTCTATAGAAGATTGGATGAATAGCCAAATATTTTAAAGTGGTTTTGATGGCTATATTTTGTGGGGCTGATGTCGGTTTTTTGATTGATAGTTGAATGGAGATAGCGACCATTTTTAAGGTTAAATCAAGGTTAATTAGATCAGAAAACCTATATCCTATTGAACTTTCTGGTGGCGTTGGTGTTCGTTTGCCTTCTCGTTCATCTGATTTCTTTTCTTCGCTTGTGTTGGACTGTTGATCATGGCTCTATGGTTGCGAAGGTCCTCAATGACGATCGCGACTGCGGTGTCTTTCTGTTGACGTTCTCATTGTTATAGCTGAGCTTATTCATGCTACGAAGTTCGATCATGGAGGGGAAGCGATGCATGGCTGATGGCTCGAAGGTGCATCTAGCAGAATGATAATGATGAACCTCCAATCTCAAGTATGTTGTGAAAACAACAGGAATTCCACTTCGCTGCCGAGCCAAAGTCACGCTGGTATTGGGAGTCTGAATACCAACGATTCAGATGTCATCGATGAATGTGTTGAAATCATCAGATGTTGATCGGATGCAGAGGAGGTTTGAAATCTTGTTGGTTGGCCGGTTGGGATGGAGGTCAGTGGCGTGATGTTGCTGTGGAAGGAGAGTCTCTGCATGCGAGCTTGTTTTGAACTCAGAGATGGGCAAGTAGTAGTTCGAGCTTGGGTTTGAGCAGCGCAAAAGCCCGACCTCGGTGCCCAATTTCTTTCTTGTTCTCCAGGCTCATTTCCGCAAACGTGAGTCCATGGTTCTTAACTTCGAAAATTGGGTCGTATCCGAATCCCTTGGTACCACGTGCATGGAAGGTAATTGCCCCCTCACAATGGCCCTCAACCGCCGCCAACACACTTCCGTCAGGCGCCGCAATGCAAAGTGCAGCGCTGAAGCGTGCGTCTCGATGACTGCTGTCGCCTAATTCACTTAGAAGCCTTTGGATGCGCTCGGGGTCAGAGTTTGCATAGCGCGATGAGTAAACCCCGGGAGCTCCTCCAAGTGCATCCACGCTGAGGCCAGAATCATCGGCAAGGGCCCAATAGCCTGTGGCCTGTGCCACGGCCCTTGCTTTCAGACGAGCGTTTTCTTGAAAGGTCTGTCCGGTTTCTTCCACTTCGATCCAAGCGGGTTGTGGATCCACTTGCAGGGGAAACTCTTGGAGCAAGCTTGAAAATTCTCGTATTTTGCCGGCATTGCCGCTGGCAATCACCAGCACGCGTTTGGTCATATCGCGGTGGCAAAGGAGCGGGCCCAGTTCAGAACCTCTTCAACCCGTGACTGACTAGGGGCTTCGCAATACAGGCGAAGCAAAGGCTCAGTTCCTGAGAAACGGAGCATTAACCAGTGGCTGGGGCCGAGTCTTAATTTGACCCCGTCCGTCGTCACCACATCGATCACTGGTTGCCCTGCTACCTCCTGAGGAGGTGTGTCAGCCAGTAGGGCCTCCAGGCGGCGGCGCGAATCCATGTCAGCCAGACGCAGGTCGAGGCGGTCGTAATGCGCTTCCCCACCACAACGGTTCTGAATGGCCTTCATCCGCTCACCCAGCGGCAGTTGCCCTTCCACTAACGCTTCGAGTACCAGCAGGGCGGCAAACAGTGCGTCCCTCTCGGGAAGGTGCATGCCGAATCCAACACCACCAGACTCTTCACCTCCGATCAAGACATCTCCTTTCAACATTTCAGAGGCGATGTACTTAAAGCCCACAGGTAGTTCAAGGACCTCCCGTTCAAGATCTTCTGCAACGCGTCGCATGAGGTCGGAGCCACTCACAGTCTTCACAACTGCGCCAGGCAGGTTTTTGGCTCGAGCCAAGTGATCGATCAGCAGCGGCATGAGCTGTTGGGTGCTGCAGAATTGGCCGGTTTCGTCAACGGCGGCAATTCGGTCACCATCGCCATCAAAAACTAGTCCAACAGCATGACGGCCCTCTGCTTTGGAGGTTCGAACGGCTTCGATCAGTTGAGTGAGATGGGGTGCCAAGGGTTCAGGGGCACAACCACCGAAAAGTGGGTCTCGGTTGGTGCGGATTTCGGTCACGAGATCAGTGGCATCAGGCCCCAAGAGGTCTGCGACGCAACCAGCTGCTGAACCGTGCATGGGATCCACCAGCACACGCAGACCCATCATCCGAAGCCCAGGGATTAAAGCCTGCAGATCAAATTTGGATCGCAATCCTGCGAGGTGTTCGCCCCGGCCATCAAATCGCTCGCACACACCAGCAACCGGAACTGTGATCCCACCTGCGGTTAAACGCTGCTCCACGGCTGCGGTGAATGTGCCTTCAACAGAGCCACCAAAGGGACCTTTGATCTTCAGACCGAGCCATTCCGGAGGGTTATGGCTCGCCGTGATCACAAGTGCTCCCAGCGCTTGACGCTTGACCACGGCCCAGCTGCAGGCGGGGGTTGGGACGGGCGTATCGGTGAGAAGTGGCTCGAGATCGCAGCCGCGGACGGCTGCAGCTACAACTTCAGCGAGTTCAGGAGCGAGAAAACGGCGGTCATAGCCGATCACGATCGTGCGACTGCTGGAGTCCGCGGGGGCTTGATGGGCAAGCTCTTGGGCAGCGGCGATCGCCACTGGAACCAAGCGTTCCACTGTGATGTCGACTCCTAATAGTCCCCGCCATCCATCAGTGCCAAAACGGATTGGAGATGCATTCAGCGGGAGTGGGGAGGACACCATGGATCTGAATCGATTTACAGGATTTAGCAGCTGGCCGCTTTAACGTTGTTGGATGGGTGCCACCCCCTTCTCTGACAAGCCGCTAACCGACAGGTTGCTGAGGAGCTGGGTCCGCTGCAGGAGAAGGGCTTGGCTCGATCGTCATGCCAATCCCGATCAGCGTCTTTATACCGCTCACCGCACCCTGCAGCTTGATGATCAACAGCGCAGTTTTGTGTCTTTGCTCCCTCATAAGCCGGAGCACGGTCAGCTGGGCTGTGAGCATGGAGCTGCCGGAGTGGTCGGGTTGAGGTTGCGCGGAGCGGCTCAGTACGACTCGGTTCTGAACGGTGTCGCCTTGGAGGCGCATCCAACGCTTTTGCAGCGGGTGAAAGGGACCAGTCGTTGGGGCGATTTTGCTTATCGGCCTGTGATCGCGCGCCAGGGCAGGCGACTCACGCGTGAACATCGCTTGCAACTGGCTTTGACAGGACGTCTCTTAGCTGAATTTCAGGCTGGTCCTGTTTCTGATGGTCTTGCGGTGGCAGGTTCTGGACGTCGCTTAGAGCTTGAACGTCTGCCTCTCGGCAGGAGTTTGAACCGGCAGCTCGACGAGTCTCTTCAGAGATTGTCTGGCGATCTCAGCAGAGGCGGTCCGCCGCCTTTGGCGGCGGACCGCCGCAAATGCATGCTCTGCAGTTGGAGGGGGCTTTGCAACACCGTTGCTTCAGAGGAGGGACACCTCAGTGAAGTCAGCGGGATCGGTTCCAAAAGGCGGGAAATGCTTCAAGACCTCGGAATCAACAGCCTTCAGGCTTTGGCAGCCGCGAATCCACAGGAGCTGGCTGAACGACTGAAGCGCTTTGGGGAGCAGCATGCGGCCATGGCCGTTCCGATCGTGGACCAGGCGCGGGTCCAGCGTGACGGTGTGGTTGCGCGCATCGATGCTCATCCCGCTTTGCAGGAAGTGGTCCATGCTCCAGGGGTCCTGCTTTACGACATTGAATCGGATCCCGACGCACGGGATGACTTCTTGCATGGATTTGTCCGCTTGCCTAGAAACAGCATCAATCGCTGGGATCTCACCCGTGCGACCTATCATCCAATTCTGGCTCTTCAAGAGCATGGTGAAAAACAGTGCTGGACAAGGATTCAGCGCTTTCTTGCCACCTACCCGGATTGGTTGATCCTGCATTACGGGGAAACCGAATCGCTTGCCCTGTTGCGCATGGCCAAACGTCAGGGGGCCTCAGCAATGGAACAAAAGGCGTTGCGGGAACGCTTGATCGACGTGCATGCTCGTCTGCGTGCCCATTGGTATTTGCCACTGAGCAGCTATGGCCTCAAGGCCGTGGCGGGTTGGCGAGGATTCAAGTGGGGGCAGTCCGGGGTTGATGGAGCGAGAGCTCTGTTGTGGTGGCGGCAGTGGCGAGGTGATGGAATCGCAAGGCGCGGATCAACCCAGCTACTGCGTTGGATCCTGGCCTACAACCGCGATGATGGACTGGCGACATGGGCGGTGGCTCAATGGCTGCTCGGTGGTGATCAAGAGCTGGCCTAAGTGCGAGATGGTGGCGGGGAGAATCCCAGAGGTTGGAACAGCGCAAGCACCCCCTGATCGTCGTCCAATTGAAGGTGGGATTCCTGGAGGGCTTGTCGACGTACGAGCGCGAGACCAATCCATTGTTGACGCTCTCCGTCTTCAGATTGCACCGGATAGGCGCAGGTGATCACACCAGCCCGTTCTCCTCTGCATCGCAGCACTGTGCCTTGAGTCAGGACGGAACAACTGAGGTCACTGGTTGTGGCGCGCCAACTTCTGAGCTGTTGTTTGACTTCGCCTTTCGAGGCCAGTTTGGCCACTGTTTCTTGCCCGAGATAACAACCTTTGTTGAGGTGTACCCAAGGGGCCAGACCCAGCTCGAAAGGATTTGTGGTTCCGTCCATTTCAGTGGGGCCAAGAGGCCAACCCTGTTCTGCGCGCCACTGATCCAGTTGATCAGAACTGGCAGCCACATGGGTTGATGGTTCGTTGTTAGCGCTTGGTACAACATCCCCCCAAATCACGTTGACGGGAGACATCGGTTGCCCTCTAATCAATATCTCTTGCCTGCGTTGTGATCGGGTCTTCCCGATTTCAACACGGTCTGCGGGAAAGATCACGCGATCAAAGCCCTGCTGGACAGCCTCCACCTCTCCTGCCAGAACAAGCACGTCAGCTCCACTGGCATCCAGGCGAATTTCGAGCAGGGCTTGAAGCCGACCCGTGGCATTCAGCCAACAGGCGGGCAGAAGCTGGCCCGTTTCAGCGCTTTGAATGTCCGCGCTGGTCTGACCCTGGAGAAAGGCTCGACTTCCACGCCCTTCGAGCCGAAGCACTGAGAAATGATGATCCCAGAGAAGGGTGTTCATGCGTTGAGCTTGTGGGAGAGAGCGGCGATGTCCTGCAGCCGGTAGAGACTGTTGAGCTCCAGGTCTGCTGCCTTCATTGCAGCCAATCCTCCTTCTTCACGATCCACAATCGTGACCACCCGATTCACTGTGTAGCCCGCTGCACGGAGTTGTTCAACCGCCTTGATGGACGATCCACCGGTGGTGACCACATCCTCTAAGACGGTCACGAGAGCTCCTTTGTTGGGCAGAGGACCCTCCAGCCATGCCCCTGTGCCATGCCCCTTGGCCTGTTTGCGAACGATAAGAGCATTAAGAGATCGTCCCTCGAGAGCAGCCGCGAACGCGACCCCACTCACGAGGGGGTCAGCGCCAAGGGTGAGTCCACCGACTGCAGCCGCATCGGCTTCCACGAGTGCCAGCATTGCTGGACAGAGCAGAGCGAGGCCTGAGCCACTCAAGCTGACTGGCTTGCAGTTGACGTAATGACGACTATGACGACCGGAGGCGAGGGTGAAGTTGCCATGGCGGTAGGCCTCTTTTGCCAAGCGCTCCAGCAAAGGGTCCGATTGAGAAGGTTGAGACATCAGGGCTGGTGCGCAGCGAATCCATTGCCTATTTTGCGCTTAGTAGTGACGTTGTTCGTGCGCAGACTTCCGTTGGGTGTTCTGGTCATCGTCTGCCCACTGGGCCTTTGGCAGCCCAACCCTGGGCAGGCCAATCCCGTAATCTGCGAAACGACTTTGGAAGCTTCTGCTGGTTCAGGTTCCTCTTCTGGTGAGGTCCTTGCTCCTGTTGAAGTCAGCCGTTGCGGGCCTGTGTACACCACACAGTCGATGGTTTCCGATCGGTTCTACAGCTGGACTGCACCCTTCGCTAGGGGGGTGGATGTCGTACATCAGATCACCGACCTGCTCGGCATTGCAGTGGCTGGACCACAGGGCAACAGACTGATGGGACTCGGGTTTCCCGATCAAACGATTGTGTGGGATGGATCTGCCTTGCAGTCCACCTACCAGGTGTTGCTGGAGGAGCAAAATTCCGCCATCCCATGGCGCACAGTGGATATCTCCAATGGATTTACAAGTGGCTTAGCGGGTGGGCGTCGCGTCAGACTGTCAGTGGAGAATGACGTTGAAGCTTCAGCACCCATTCGAGCGCTGTGGTGATTCGTTGATCTTGCGGGGGTCTAGCAATCTGGTGAATGCAGCGAACTCATAATTCGCCTTAGCCGAGTT
>WTGE01000383.1:11059-19824 GCA_011525445.1 Synechococcus sp. CO36386bin_37 | reverse complement strand
AAGCAGTGGAACGCGGCGCCACGCAAGAGGCTGAATGGAACCAAGCTCTTGCTGTTTATCGCACGAAATACCCCGACGAAGCCACTGAATTTGAGCGGATGCTGAGGGGAGAACTGCCTCAAGGCTGGGACAAGGATCTACCGACCTACACCTCAGACGACAAGGGGCTTGCCACACGCAAACACTCTCAGATCTGCCTGGGCGCCTTGGGGCCCCACCTGCCAGAATTGATCGGTGGATCAGCCGACCTCACCCATTCCAATTACACGGATATTGCCGGTGAAACAGGCTCCTACCAGCCTGAGACTCCTGAAAAGCGCTACCTCCACTTCGGTGTTCGCGAGCATGCGATGGCGGCTGTACTCAACGGAATTGCTTATCACAACAGTGGACTGATCCCCTACGGCGGCACCTTCCTCGTGTTTGCCGATTACATGCGCGGCTCCATGCGCCTGTCGGCCCTGAGCGAGCTGGGCGTGATCTATGTGCTCACCCACGACTCCATCGGCGTTGGTGAAGACGGCCCAACGCACCAGCCCATCGAAACCATTCCTTCGCTTCGTGCCATGCCCAACATGCTGGTGTTCCGACCAGGCGATGGAAACGAAACCAGTGGCGCTTACAAGATTGCGATCCAGAATCGCAAACGGCCCAGTGCACTCTGCCTGAGTCGTCAGGGGATGGCCAACCAGGCCAACTCCTCAATCGATAAGGTCGCCCTGGGAGGTTACGTACTGGAAGACTGCACAGGAACACCAGACCTCATTCTGATTGGAACGGGTACCGAACTCGACCTTTGCGTGCAGGCTGCCAAACAACTTTCAACTGAAGGTCACAACGTACGCGTGGTCTCAATGCCTTGCGTTGAGCTCTTTGATGAACAAAGTGAGGCCTACAAAGAAGAAGTCCTCCCCAATGCTGTGCGCAAACGAATCGTTGTGGAAGCTGCCGAAAGCTTTGGATGGCATCGATTCATCGGCCTTGATGGAGACTCTGTCACCATGAATCGCTTCGGGGCCTCAGCTCCTGGTGGCACCTGCATGGAGAAATTCGGATTCACCGTAGAAAACGTGACGAACAAGGCGAAGGCCCTGCTCCAATAACTTTATACCAACAATCTATTCAACAAAAGCCTGCAATCATTGCAGGCTTTTTAATGAATAGCCATCTATATTACTTAACCAGAATGAGAGAGTATCCCCAAAGCAGATCAAGTAGCACAATCGCAAAATAGAGCTCCTATTGACAAACATGAGAATCACAACATTATCAAAGGGTTATAAATCATTCGCCCTTAGCCTATTAGGAATCAACAATCACAGAAATAAAACAAAACAGACACCAGTTCAAGCGAGAACCGATTGCGTCTGCTTCATTGTTATTTGCGTCAGTGCAGGCTATCTCGCAACCATGCAGGGCTTTGAGTCACTACCCGTGAATGCAGACTCCCTTGCCCCCTTTGAAGAAGCGCAAAGCCTGCTTACAACTCCAGGCGCCCATTTATTCAACATTCATGTTTCAAGAATCCCTAGCATCTTTCCCGACCTGACGATCAATACCTTATTGCAGTTTCTATATCCCAATGCTGGCTTCCTGGAGATATTTAGCCTCTATTCTTGGTGCACTTCATCAATTTTTCTACTGTTAGCAACGGTGCTAACCCAAAAAATTGAAACGGACCAGCAGACATTAACTGCAACCGCCATTAAAATCAGCCTTGTTACTTTCAGTCTGCTAAATCTGAGTCATCAATTTAATATTTCCTATGCCCATATCATGACACCGGTCCATCATGGAGGCAGTGTACTCAACACCCTTTTACTACTAATACTTACACTAGAAATACTCAAGAAGAGCGAAGCAAAAAAAGCAAAAATTTCGCTGTTCATTCTGACAAGCTTGGCATCAATGTCGAATAGAGTGTCGCTTTTTACAGGAATTCTACCTGCACTGGCTCTCTTCAGCATTTACTTAAACGGCACAAACAGAAGGAATCTTCTGATTTACACACTGATCGCTACTGCTGCCGGACTACTCGTCGGAAGCTTACTGAATGAGCAGTGCGCAACTCCAGAATTTAGCTTGACAGGAACAACATTGGCATTCCGCAAATATTTCCAGCTCAGCTGGATGACATCAACTAGCTTATTTTTCTCTTTAGCGTCGCTTCTCTATATCGCTACAGCAAAGTTAGCTTTACCACAAAACACAAGAGCAGGCCTATTTGCTATTTCATTAAGCAGCTTATCTTATATTGCCTACCTGCCAGCACTAACAAATCATCATGGCGATGCACCAACGCGCTACATCATTACCGCTTATACACTACTTGTGATATTTTTCGTATTTTGGCTGGAAAACATAATTTCACGATTCAAGCTTGATACAACCGCATTAATAGCAATAATCACGATAACTCTAATTTCCTTCCAATCCCCAATTGGTAACTTTCACCCCTATCTCAACTTTAAAAACCATCAATCACTGAAGCAGGAGCTCCTTGATAGAGGAGAAAGAATTGAGCCTTTCAGAAGTGATGCGGCACGATTTATTCAGAGGATGGGGTATGAGTCATACCTTGGCCTAGGTGAATTTTGGACCACAGCAACAACACTCATCAGCAATTCTCAAATACAACTTATAGCAATCCTCAAGTCAGGAAAGCCCAATTTCTGGTCGGCAACCCCAAAGGCTATCAGTCAACAAATAAAAGGCCTCAACAAAAATAAAGCCTACTTAATCTCAGAGAGCGAAGAATTTCAGAAGAATTTTGAGGGGAAATATGGAAGTCCAGAAATAACCTGGTATTACGATAGCGCAGCAAGGCGATTCACTCAAAGGAGAATAGTCACCAATAGCAAGCTCCTCATTTACAACAACAAAAACATTTACAAAACTATTGAAAGACGGGCCAAAAAATTCAAACGGCAATGCAACAAATCACTTCCAAACTACAGCAAAAGATAAGACTTTCATTGATGCTGGCAGATTGAGAAAGCAAAACAACATTAAACTTATCACACTCTTGGGCAATAAACACTTAAGCATTCGAATCAACAACTGATTTCATGGCGAATGCAAGGCACTGACATATTCAAAGACTGGCAAAGCATATCTTGTCAAAGTCATGAAACAAACAACAACAGCAATGTATACGCATTCTGTCAATCATATGTATACATGCAATTAACGCGGAGCTTCATAAAGAAGAATACCAAATACAAGAGATACTCAATTTATCGATACGCTTCAATACTGATAGGATATTGAGCTCAGAGCTGACGCCAGAATAAAATCATAGAGACAATAGTGCGAGCAAAATTCACAATGGATTCGCAAAGCCAAATCAGCGGTCAACTATCAATAATCCTGCACTTACTAGGCCTTAATAAATGCACAATCCCAAAACAGCAAACAAAAGTTTTCGTGATAATTGATTATTTTTGTCTAGGAATCGTATGCATGGGAGCTGGTTACCTTGCAACCATGCAAGGATTTCATTCCTTACCTATCAATGCCGATTCTCTCGCTCCGTTTGAGGAAGCACAAAGCCTGATCAGAAATCCAGACACCCACCTGTTTAATATCCATGTATCAAGAATCGCAAGCATCTTTCCAGATCTCACCATCAATGCATTCCTGCAACTGATTCGTCCCAGAGCTGGCTTTCTTGAGATCTTCAGTCTTTACGCCTGGTGCAGCTCAACACTCTTCTTCCTGTTAGCAACACTCTTAGTCAACGAAATTGGCCCAAAGAAACATCCCCTCACAGCAGATTCAATACGAATCAGCTTAATCACGATTATTCTGCTTAATGTTAGCCACGAATTCAACATTATATATGCCCATTTGATCACGCCCGTTCATCATGGAGGCAATATTCTTAATACACTTTTATTACTCACATTAGCAATACGTTCGATTAAAACGCCTGAATTTAAGCCGATAATTTTCTGCATGGGCATTTTTACCTGTCTTGCAACACTTTCAAACAAGATCTCGATCTTCACTGCCGTACTGCCCTCAATCGTCATTTATTTCACCTATTTAAAAGGCAAACAACGCCAAAAATATTTGCTTGTATTAGGCATTGCGACACTAGCTGGCATCATTATTGGCAATCAATTCAATGAACAGTGTGCCACACCCGAATTTAACCTGTCAGGAACTCTGTCAGCACTGAGACAATATTTTCAAATCAGCTGGATTCCATCAATAAGTGTAATTCTTTCAATCATATCTATTTTCTACACAGTTAAAGCAACAAAAACACTCTCCAACTGGCCAATACCTACAAGAGCAGGTCTTCTTGCTGTATCGATTAGCAGCCTCTCTTATTTTCTCTATCTCCCAATGCTTACAAGTAGTGGAGAAGCCCCACTTCGGTATATTTGCATTGCTTACGCACTCATAACGGTACTAATTCTTTTTTACATCAAAAAGGCCGGAAGCAACAAGCCTCCGATAATATTGTCGTTATTGATCATTGGAACTCTCATATCATTTCAAACTCCTGACAGACCGAAAATCAATATCGCTAATCACCAATCGCTAACACAAGACTTACTGGATAGGAGTGAGCACATTGACCCTTTTAAGAATGAAGCTGCACGGTTCGTCCATGAAATGGGATATGACAACTATCTAGGATTAGGCGATTACTGGATGTCAGGAGCGACACTTTCAACCAACTCAAAGATTTATATCGTACCTATTCATTACACAGGTGTTCCAGACTTTTGGGGCGCAACTCCCCAAGACATCAAAAGACAAATCAAAACACTGGACAAGAAGAAATCCTACCTACTAACCGAAAACGATACATTTAAAAAACAATTTGAAAAAAATTACGGACCTGCTGTAACAACCTGGAATTACGATGAAATGAATAATCAATTCACGAAAGAACCCGTAAATACAACCCATAGGCTCCAAGTCTACGACAACCCCAAAATTTACAATAGGGTAAGAAAATCCGCTAAAAAGTTTAAACGTCAATGCGATCCATCACTGCCAAAATACAAAGTGAGGTAAGATGTTAGTGCTATTTTCAATAGAAATAGATGTTTTGGTGTCTAACAGCTCGCAGTTATCAACGATCCTTGCCAATTGTTGTGGAGTACAACACTGATTCAGGAATGGTCTTATGCCTCTAAACTTGATTGAATTGGTTCAATCACTAGGGTGAGAAACCTTATTACAGGTGGAGCTGGGTTCCTAGGTTCTCACCTAGTAGACAGGCTGATGCAGGCTAATGAAGAGGTTATTTGTTTAGACAACTATTTTACTGGCAGAAAAGTCAATGTTCAAAGATGGATTGGTCATCCCAATTTCGAAGTCATACGTCACGATGTGACGGAACCCATCAAACTTGAGGTCGACCGTATTTGGCATCTTGCCTGCCCTGCCTCACCGGTTCATTATCAATTCAACCCTGTCAAAACAGCCAAGACAAGCTTCCTCGGCACCTACAACATGCTGGGCTTAGCGAGGCGAACGCAAGCTCGCTTTCTTCTTGCCAGCACAAGCGAAGTCTATGGAGATCCAGAGATTCATCCGCAACCGGAGACATACCGAGGGTCAGTGAACACCACAGGCATTCGCAGCTGCTATGACGAGGGCAAGCGCATTGCAGAAACTCTCTGCATGGATTACAAGCGCATGCATGATACTGAGATAAGAATCGCTCGAATCTTTAATACCTATGGCCCCAGAATGCTTTTGGATGATGGACGCGTTATAAGTAATTTTATTGTTCAGGCTCTTCGAGGTGAACCTTTAACAATTTATGGAGAGGGTACTCAAACGAGATCCTTTTGTTATGTCGATGACCTCATTGAAGGTCTTATCAGAATGATGAATAGCACTCAAACAGGTCCTATTAATATTGGCAATCCAAATGAGTTTAAAATATTACAACTTGCAGAACTCATCATCGACAAGATTAATCCTTCTCTTTCAATCATTAAAAAACAGCTCCCAGAAGATGACCCAATGCAACGCCAACCTGTAATCGAACTCGCTAAAACAAAGTTGGATTGGCAACCAAAAATTGAACTCCAAGATGGGTTAGACCATACAATCACTTATTTCAAAGAAAAACTTAAAATGCTTTAATTTTGCTATAGGGCTATCAGTTCTGCATTAAATTAGCCAACAGCAAGCAAGTACATAATTGCCTACAATAAAATCAGTTATGTTAGTCAATAGGCAAGGTAGGTTCCAATGGCCGTTCGTTAACTGATGGACATTAAATATGTTACGTAAACTTGCAAGGATACAGAAAACTACAGCCGTATAAAAAATTAATTCAATGCATACAAGAATGGTTGTCCGGCATGATGCACAGAAACAAGAAAGAACCTTGGACTAGAGTAGTAACAAAGCAAGTTGAGATATTCTCTCTCCGCTGAAATCAAGCATCCGTCTAAAAACAGATTCACCAACTCAATAAAGCCATCAACATGACTAGACCACAGGCAGCAGACCGACTCATGCTCGGCCTTTTCAGTATCTTCTTCGTTCTCATACTGGTCCCCTGCTTCTCAAACCTTGGTCCGGTTTATCTCAGTGATGAAATTCATTATGCCGCTAAAGCTGCCCACATCGCAGGACAGGGAAATCTCCTTTCAAGTTCATGGCATGCCGGATATCCCATCACACTGGTACCAATTTTTAAGCTATTGGGAATAAAAAAGACCACATGGCTTGCAGTGGCAGTTTTGAATTTCGTTTTACTGTTGAGTTCCATAGGATTTTGGATCTCATCATTAAGACGGCTAGGGATGAATCAAGAACAAGCCTTATCGATGAGTTTATCTTCTCTTGTATGCTTTAGCGTCTGGGGTTTCACACCATGGCTCTTTGTTAATCCATGGATGCAACTCATCATTGCAATGATGAGCCGATGGCTGCTAACCAAAGACATCTTTCTGCAGATTTTTTCTATTACTCTGACTGGAGCATTTGCGTACTGGATTCACCCTACAGGTTTATTAATCACAGCTGCAGCGTGGATAACTATCATTTTGAATCTCAACACCCACAAGGATCGAGATCAATTAAAGACATCGGGAATTGCTCTATTAGGTCTAATCAGTACCATATTACTAGTGCTACTTTATCAAGAAATACATAATCAGATCAATATGAGTATGGGGGGATACGGAGGTCACTATGGGAATCAAATCAGCGGTTATATTCTTGAATTCAAGCAAGACACATTTCAAACAATTAACGAGGTTGGAACAGCTCTTGTAAACGGGATTGCTAATTTAAGTATCGCAACTTATGGATATGGAATTTTGTTCTTCGCCTCTCTAATTTCAATGAGGTGGAACAACAAGAACGAGCGGGATCACGCCAAAATCGATTTATTTGTCGCCATCACAACAATTGGGCTCATTTTATTTAGTTCGCTTCTTGCTATTAACGAGCCTGGACAATACCAACACATGCTCCATCAGAGATACACTGCACCAACAATTCAGGCTCTATGGATCCTGGGACTTAGTCAATGGCTGAGCCACGAAAAGCAAAGCAACTTGACTCAACGTCTTACAATCACAGTAAGCCCAGTTCTTGGTGCAATAATTATTGGAATCATATTTTGGAATTACAATAATAACTTCAGTATTATTGACGCAATGAGTTCAGGTACGAGCCTGTTTTCGAATGCGTTAAGGAGTGAGCACGAAGCACTCACCGGGCTAGCAATAGGAGGTTTGTTGATTACTACAGCTCAATTTCTGGCATGGCGTCCGAAATTCGTCTTCGCTGGGATTGTCTCATGTTTCGCTGGTTGGACGATGAGTCAAACTCGTGTGAAAGTACTCTCTGGAGGTTCAGGTCGACCGGCAATGATAGATATCATCAAAAGACTGAGTTTAACAGAACAAATTTGTCTTGCTGCAATTCCTACACGGCATATATCTGAACAGTCCAATAATTTATACGAATTCTACTTATCATCTTCAAGAATTCAAAGGCTACTTCATAAGCGTGAAAATCACAAACAATACAATCAGTTTTTTAATCCAGATACGTCACGTTGTGATCATATTGTTGCCCCCTTAGATTTACACCTAATCACAGAACGAAATGACTTGAAGCAAATCAATGAGAAATTAACTCAATGTGAACTGACCAACATTGATGATTACTATGGTTGGGGTCTTTATCAATGCCTTAAGCCCAATTCCCAAGACGAAGAATTTGTTCATAAAAAGATTAACATCGCCAGCACCGGTGCTGCGATCCACTCTCTACCACAAAAGGTGAAACCTCTACGTGTTGCCACGAAGAAGGCTTTCAATTATGAGCAAAAGAGATTCGAATACGCAGCATTAATCACTAAGCAAGGGAAAACAAAGATGAGATTTTGTCGTTCTATGAATAAACAAATCATGCGACAACAATGCTATTCCAACCAAAGGATTATTGTTTCCAAAGCAAATCACATGCCATTGTTCTGGGGATTCAATACAGACAGCCTTCAGGCAGGCAAGTATCAACTCATCATGAGTGAATTTAAAATCTACAAAGGGGAAGTTACAGTTGAAATAGTTGACAAAAATATCAAGCCCATCAGCAATTATATCTTTACATCGTCCAGTACGAACACTCCAATTCCATTTCACCTAAAAGCGAGAGAAAACCCTATTGAAGTTCGTGTACTCGCCTCTCAAGGCACACAATTTACTCTTCCAGAGTATTTTATCTTTACCAATTCGCCAAAAGATTAAATCCAACAATGAAGTTTGTCG
>WTGE01000383.1:0-10959 GCA_011525445.1 Synechococcus sp. CO36386bin_37 | reverse complement strand
TAGCAGACCACTCAGCATCATGCAAGACGAAAAAACCGCCCTTTAAAATTACTATTTCATAATCGAACGATAGTGTAAATATCTTTGTTCATATTTTAGGTTGGAAATTTCCTTCAATATCAAACCTGAAACAAAAGACATGATAGAGATCGACACAAAGATAGTAGAGGTGACCAGAGTAGGAATCTTAGTAACCAAGCCAGTGGTTAGATATTCAGAGTAAGGAATAACGAATAGCACCAATGCTATTGAAGCAGATACCAAACTTATAGGCCAATACAGCCTGAGAGGGAATTCACGATGCAGCAACCTGAAGGCAAAGACCAAGATTTTCAATCCATCTCTAACAGTCGACAATTTACTTTCAGAATTAATACGAGCCTTAACTCGCGTTGGAAAATCAGCGACAGGTAATCGCATTCGGGCTGCATAAATTGTCAATTCCGCTTCAATTTCAAATTCCGCACTCACCAAGGGGAATGTTTTCACAAGACGCCGAGAAAATATTCTCAGCCCTGAAAATACATCATGTGTCTGGACTCCGAAGACAAAACGAAAAAAAGATGTGAACAAAAGATTCCCAAAACCATGTCCCCGCCGGAAATTTGATCGCCCTGTTGGTGCAAAGCGATCCCCCGTCATCAAATCGATTCGGTCCGCTCGGCAACGCTCAATCGCCTCAGGCAAAGTTGAGAGGTCATAAGTGTTATCCCCATCAACCATCACAACAAAATCAGCATCTACGTCTCTCAGAAGATGACGGACTGCATTTCCTTTCCCCCGAACACGCTCATGCAACACGATTGCTCCCGCTTGAAGCGCAACCTGAGCCGTTTGATCCAAGGAATGATTATCACACACAAAAATCCTGGCATCTGAGAATAAACATTGAATCTCAGCTATAACCAGACCAATCGATTCCTGCTCGTTAAAACAAGGAATCACAAATGCAATGTCTTCCAACCAAATCCTCAATCAATTGAATTGATGATGCGTAAAAGGTTGACCCAAGCCAACCTTTTACGCGCTCAGGACTGCTTTTGCTGCTTAACTCCAACCAATTCACTCGCCCCACCCTTCGCCTTGAGAACATCCTCTAAACCAGCAAGATCTGCATCCGTGATCTTGGTCTGCATAGGGCAATGCTTCGGTCCGCACATGGAGCAGAACTCAGCTTGCTTATAGATATCAGCGGGGAGGGTTTCATCGTGATATTCCTTCGCCCGCTCGGGATCCAAAGACAACTCAAACTGCTTATTCCAATCGAAGTTGTACCGTGCCCGGCTGAGTTCATCGTCCCGATCGCGGGCACCAGGCCGATGCCGCGCGATATCAGCCGCATGGGCTGCAATCTTGTAGGCAATCAGCCCCTCGCGCACATCTTCGGCATTGGGTAGACCAAGATGCTCTTTTGGCGTGACGTAGCAAAGCATTGCGGTCCCATGCCAACCCGCCATCGCAGCACCAATGGCTGAGGTGATGTGGTCGTAACCAGGGGCGATATCGGTCACCAACGGTCCGAGCACATAAAAAGGTGCTTCATTGCATTCTTCCATCTGCTTTTTTACGTTGAACTCAATTTGATCCAAAGGCACATGGCCAGGACCTTCCACCATCACTTGCACATCATGGTTCCAAGCCCTGCGAGTGAGCTCTCCAAGGGTTTTCAGTTCAGCCAACTGAGCTTCATCGGAAGCATCGTGTTGGCATCCGGGGCGTAGTGAATCTCCCAGAGAGAAAGTGCAGTCATAGCGTTTAAAGATTTCGCAAATGTCATCAAAGCGATTGAATAAGGGGTTCTGCCGGTGGTGATACAACATCCACTGGGCCAGAATCCCTCCCCCACGGCTCACAATCCCAGTGATACGACCCCTCACTTTGGGTAAATGCTCAATTAACAGACCAGCGTGAATGGTTTGGTAATCGACGCCCTGTTGGCAATGTTTTTCGATGATGTGAAGGAAATCATCTTCATCGAGTTTCTCGATCGAGCCATGCACACTTTCCAAGGCCTGGTACACAGGCACCGTGCCGATGGGAACCGATGAAGCGCCAATAATGGCGGTACGCACCTCATCGAGATTCACCCCTCCAGTAGAGAGATCCATCACAGTGTCGGCCCCATACTTCACTGCAAGCTTGAGCTTGTTCACCTCTTCTGCAGCATTGGATGCATTAGGAGAGGCACCGATATTGGCGTTGACCTTGCATTTGCTGGCAATGCCGATCGCCATCGGCTCCAGATTGGTGTGATTGATGTTGGCCGGGATGATCATGCGTCCGCGGGCCACCTCCTCCATCACAAGGGATTCTGGAAGGTTCTCGCGATTCGCCACATAGACCATCTCTTCAGTAATGACTCCCTTGCGGGCGTAATGCATCTGGGAGACGTTGGCATGGCCCTTGCGAGCGGAGACCCATTGAGTACGCATGTCCTTGGCAGCAGCGGAATTGCCAGGAGCCAGCCATCAAGCCGAGGATCACATCATTCACTTCCCTGCGCCGGCATGACCCGGATCAAGTTCGGAGGGTGTGATCTCAGCCCCGGCTATCACAATGACAACCAAGGGCACCCCTAGTGGTTTCTGAAAACTAGCAACGCGTGAGGAACTGGTGCATGTCCTTTCAGATCAGGACTGCAATCCATTCAAAGCAGCAGCCACAACACGGTGATCGGCATCCTGCTGCAAGGGCTGCAGAAGCGTCCGTGCTTCAGAGCCGTTCGCGTCTCCGAGCTGTTCACGCACGACACGCGCCAGGATTTCTGCTCCACTCACGCGCACGGTGCCGTCTGGATCACCAATCGCCTGCCGTCCAACATCCAACAACCACGAAGGGTTGATGTCAGGCTGCTCTGCAATCGCTGAGAGAATGCTGCAACGCACCAACCATGCCTCATCCTTGGCGAAACGGTCGCGCAGCAGGGGCCATGCCCGCTCCACTCCAAAGCTCGCCAAGGCATTCGCGGCTTCAGCACGAACATTCGGATCTTCATCCGTCACGACCAAAGAACTCAGCACCTGCCAACCTCGTTCATTACGTCGGTAGCCCAGACCACTACAACTGAGTGATCGCACTAAAAATGCCTTCTGTTGACTGCCCAAAATCAGCAACGGAATCACGACGCTCTCGTTCTCTGAATCAGGCAGGGCTCTCAACTTGGCGAGAGCGGGCATGGCTTGTACGGGATCTCCAGAGGCAATCGCAGAACGCAGCTCCTCAGGATTAGGCGTGGTCTGTTCAGGGGTGCTAGCCATCTCAATCCTCCTGAGAGTGGGTGGTACGCAAAGCGATCAACAACTGATGGCGGCGTTGGCGACGGCCTATCACAGCATGTATCACCAAACCGGATCCAACAAGGATGGCAGGAAGTGCCTGCCATCGGTCAGCGCCTTCACGCTGCACCATCGCCGAAACGCCGAGAAGCACCATCAACGGTGCAGCGAGCGACAGCACGATGTGGGTTCTGTTCCGGTTTTGTCCACTCATGAAGAAGGCCTCCAGGCCAACATGGCGGCAGTCAAGACTTGAACTCCCACAGCCAAGGAGCGCTCCTCCGGATTGAAATGACCGTTATGCAACGGTGCACATCCATCTGGACCGCTCACGCCAAGGCGAAACATGGTGCCTGGGACGTTTTGCAACAACTCGGCGAAATCCTCCGCTCCAAGGGAGGGCTGTTCGAGGCGATGGACCTGTTCTGCCCCCAATTGTTCAATGGCACTTCGCTCAAGCAAGGCAGTCAGTCCGGAGTCATTGCGAACGGGGGGTGCGATGCAGCGGTAACGAACGCAAGCCGTCGCACCAAAGCTGCCACAAATGGCTTGCACCGTCTCCTCAATCCAGGCCGGGAGCCGTTCGTGAAGATCAGCACAGAGGCATCGGACCGTTCCAAGCAGGGTCACTCGATCCGCAATCACGTTGTAAGCCTTGCCACCCTCAATTTTCCCAAAACTGACCACCACCGGATGGAGGGCATCCAAGCGCCGGCTAATGGCCTCCTGCAATCCGGTCACCACCCTTGAAGCGATCCAAATGGCATCCAACGATTGATGGGGTCTCGCTCCATGACCACCCTCGCCAATCACTTCAACCTCTAATTCTCCAGCCGCTGCAGTCAAACTCCCGCTACGCACGCCGATGGATCCAACTGGCAACGAGGGAAACACATGCACGCCGAACAAAGCCTCAAGGCCGTCGGTTGCCCCGTCATCGCGCATCCAACGAGCACCCTGCGCGAGCTCCTCGGCAGGTTGAAACAACAGTCGCATCCCGTAAGGCAATGAGCGCTCTTGAGCCAGGAGACGTGCGACCCCCAGTCCAATACAACTGTGAAGATCGTGACCGCAGGCATGCATCACACCTTGCCGCAGGGAGGCATAGGGCAAGCCGGTGAGCTCTTCGACAGGAAGAGCGTCCATATCCACACGCAAACCCAACTTTGGACCGCCTTCCGGCCCCAACTCCGCCAACACTCCCGTGCGTCCCACCCCTTCCCGCACTCGCCAACCGCTGGCGCGTAACTCTCCGGAGATCAGAGCAGCCGTCTGATGTTCCTCGCCGCTCAGCTCAGGGTGTGCGTGGAGATGACGCCGCAATTCAATCAAATCCGGCAAAATCGGCTCCAACCGGTCACGAATTAGGGGAAGGTGAGTAGTGGTCATGGACTTTCCAGGGCCAGAAATCGCTGCAAATCCGCTACCGGACGAGGCGGCCAACGACGCACCTGCAGGAGCCAATCCGCTTCGCGGTAACTCGGATCCAAACCAGAGGCAGCAGCCCAATTGCTCTCGGCTTCACCGCGAGAGCCCCGGATCCAGAGCAGTGCACTCAACCCTGCACGCGCATCAGCAAACAGCGGATAACGACGAATCAAGTTGCGCAATTCCCGTTCAGCTTCGTCGAACACCTCGAGTTGGTAAAGAGCCAGAGCCTTGCTGGAACGTGCCATAGCAAAACCAGGTCGGGCATCGGCAGCGCGGCCGTAAAGATATTCGGCCGAATCCCAGTCCCCTTCCGAACCGCGCACGTTCCCCAGGTTGTAAAGAGCAGAAGCATCCTGGGGATCCCGTTCAAGAATCCAGGTGTAATCCTGCTCTGCTTCAGTCCAGCGCTGCATTGCCTCCTCAGCCGTACCCCGGTTAAGGTGCGGATCCGTCTCCTCTGGGGCAAGTTCGATTGCGCGGGTTTGGTCAGCAATAGCCCCCTCGGCATCACCGAGAACCAAACGAACATTGCCGCGGTTGCTCCAGGCAGCTGCATCATCTGGCGCAAGCTCCAGGACCCGGTCCCAACCGACGAGGGCCTGCACTGGGTCCCCTTGCCGAGTCAAGCTAAGCGCCCGATCAAACAAGCGATGATGCTGCTCGCTCGGAAATGATGTAGCCATCGCTGGCTGGGTGCTACAAACAATCGCAACCCCGATGACAATCAGCAGAACGGAAACATAACGTCCAACGTCAGTGTTCATGCCGCATCTCCTGTCTCCTCTGGCCAACCGAGGTGGACACGGCCAGCAGACGTCACCACCCGCCCGCGAGGCGTGCGCTGCAGAAATCCAAGCTGAAGCAAATAAGGCTCCACTACTGCTTCCAGCGTCGTGGGATCTTCTCCAAGAGCTGCAGCCATGGTATCGAGGCCAACGGGACCTCCTCCATGGGACTGAAGCAATAGTTCCAGCAAACGCCTGTCACTGGCATCCAGACCCCTGCCATCCACACGATGCAGCGTGAGTGCTTCATCGACTAGTTCCAAATCAATCGACCCGATGACCTCCCTCACACAGGCCACATCGCGCACCCTGCGCAGCAAACGGTTGGCGATGCGTGGTGTTCCCCGGCATCGACGCGCGATCTCAGCACACGCCTCTGCGGTGAGCTGAAGGTTCAACAGACCTGCCGCTCGCATCACGATGGCCTGCAAATCGTCTTGCCCGTAGAACTCAAGACGCTGAATCAATCCAAAACGATCGCGAAGAGGGGAGCTCAAGGCACCCGCTCTGGTGGTTGCCCCCACCAATGTGAACGGTGGCAGCTCCAAAGCTCGCGTGCGGGCCGTGCTGCCTTTGCCAACGGTGAGATCGAGTCGGTGATCTTCCATAGCCGGGTAGAGGAGTTCTTCCGCAACTCGCGTCAATCGATGAATTTCATCGATAAACAACACCTCACGAGGCTGAAGATTCACCAGGAGGCCAACGATGTCGCGGGGACGCTCCAAAGCTGGGGCACTGGTGATTCGACAGGTCACTCCCAGCTCTTCGGCCAACACCATGGCCATGGTGGTTTTACCGAGTCCAGGAGGGCCGTACAGCAAAACGTGATCAAGCGCTTCACCCCTCCCGATCGCCGCCTGAATGGCAATCCCAAGGACCTGCTTGAGCTCGCTCTGACCGATGTAGTCATCGAGATGGCGTGGCCTGAGACCGTCCTCTTTGGGAGCGCTCCGCTCTGCTGAATCCTCCTCCTGGCGTGAGGCATCAACCACCCGAGCTGGAGGTTGTCGAGGGGCTCCCGATGAGGAGCCAGCGTTGGAGGAAACAATCGCCATTGTCAGAGGGTACCGACAGCTGGATAAGGTCGGGAGACCGATCGGCCCAGGGGCCTGACGTGAGATGGGTAAAGGAGGCAAAAAGAAGAGTGCAGCCGCAAGGGCAGCGGCCAACCGCCTGCTGGCCGATAACCGATTAGCTCGACACCAATACGAAATTCTTGAAACCCTGGAAACGGGAATTGAACTCCTGGGCACTGAAGTGAAATCCGTTCGCGCGGGACAGGCCAACCTGAGGGATGGTTTCTGCCTGATCCGGCAGGGCGAACTGCATCTTCACAACGTGCATATTTCCCCGCACTCCCATGCCAGCCGTTATTTCAACCACGAGCCCCTACGGGTGAGACGCCTTCTCGCCCATCGACGTGAAATCAACAAGTTGCGTGGCAATCTCGAACAAAAAGGGCTTGCCCTGATTCCCCTCAACCTGCACCTGCAAGGGTCATGGATCAAAGTCACAATCGGGTTGGGGAAGGGGCGCAAGCTTCATGACAAGAGAGCTGCGTCAAAAGAGAAGCAAGTGAAAAAAGAAACGCGTGCTGCCATCGCCCGCTACTAAGAGAAACAAGAACGGCTGGAACAACTTCTCACTCAAAGTCGTTGCGTCCCTTCATCAGAGCCCTCCAGGTTCTGCGCGTCAGTTCCTTCATCGAGCTGAGTCTCACGAGAGTCAGTTGGGGTTTCCTCTTTCACGCCGGCAGGCTTCGGGCCAGGAGGTTCAGGCAAAGCCTCCACAGGTCCCTGGGCACCTGTCGCCGGATCGGCAATGGGATTGAGGTCAATACGCGGCAGCGGTTTCGATAGAGGTTTCGGTGTTGCTGCGTCAGCGCGGCAGGAGAGAGTGAGCAGACCAGAGGCAACACCCTCGTTGGTGACAAGCACCTGAACAGGCGAGCCCGCCTCCTCTTGCAAGGTCACCACCCTGAGAGGCCCCCGCTCAGCCACCACAGAACCATCAGCGGCGTACACCGTCATCTGCATCAGGGGTGTTCCGTTAATCCCCAGCACCAAACGATGCTCAGGAGGCACCTGAATGGAAATCAACCGTGCACCATCGGCAGGCACCCGGCTTGAGAGCACTGTGGCGGTCTCGGTACCAGCCTTTAGGGTTTCAATCTTGACCTCCTCCAGACTGCGCAAGGCAGCAGCAAACCAGAGCTGTCGAAACGGCTCTGGAGGCTTCGTCCCCAAGGCAACACCGGGCAGCAATGTATTCGCAGCGACAGAAACCAGCTGCTCAACAACCTTGGGATTGACCCCTTGAGCCGAAAGGGCCTGTCGCTGCGACTGCCAATCGTCGGCATCCAGTTGTCCCAACCTCCTGCGCAAGGTTGGAGGTAACTGTTCCACTCGAGCCACCCACTCGTTCGCCAACTCATTCCAAACTTTCCGCAAAGGGGTGTCCTCCAGAGAATCGCTTGGCAAACGACCGTTGCGCTCCGGGAATCGGGCCAACAAGCTGGCATCCACGAGCTTCAGGAACCAACTGCGATCCACCTGCAGAGCACGCAGGCGACTGAGCAATTGCTGGCGCTGATCCACCTCGGCAGGCGGAAGGCTGGCCGTCGGCGGGCGCCCCACCACATCACGATCGGTGGAGGGGACACCTGCCGGAGCATTGCCGCGACTTAGGAGAAACCAACCGATCGCTGTCCCCACCACTGCCGATAACAACAAGGCCATCACCACGGGCCAAAGGCGCCCTTCCGCCGCAATTTGGCGCTCATCAGCACGCTGACGCCGGCGCGACGACGCAGAATGCGTAGCAGCATCAGCTTGTGAGTCCGACGCTGGAGATGTAGGAGAGAGCTGCACCACGGGTGCAAGCACAACTGTGCGATCCGAACTCGGCATCGGCCCTGTCGATTCCGGCATTGGAACAGCTTTCAAAGCCTGCAGCACATCCGCTGCCTGATCAAAACGGCGACCCGGTACCTCGCTGAGCATGCGATCCAAGGTCTCGCGGAATTGTTCGTGGAGATCGAGAGATGAGGGACACCTCCATTCATTGGCATCGGCCGGCAGTACATCCTCTGGAGGGCGTCCGCTCAACAAGGTCAACGCCGTGACACCTAGTGCATGAACATCCATCCATGGAGCGGCCATCTCTCCACGGCCCTGACCCCTCGGTGCATAGCTTGCCGTTGCTCCCAACAGCGGAGCTCTTCCCAGGGTTTGCAGGAGGCCAAAATCGAGCAAAATCGGCAGCCCATCCTGGTCACGTCGAAGCAGATTGCCCGGATTGACATCGCCATGCACCAATCCCTTGGCATGCAGGACACCCAACGCAGGGAGAAGCTGACGCAAAAGCAACAGCACTTCACCAGTCCCGAACACCAACTGCCGCTCACGCCTCTGCTGCTGGATGTACTCAAAACTTGTTCCCTCCTGCCACTCCCTAACCAGCCAAAGAGAATCCAGTTCCTCCAGCAATCCACCAAAACTCGGAATCAGCGGATGCAGAATCGACTGCATCTTCGGCCAAAGCTGACGAAAACGATTTTGAGCTTCAGGATCCTGAAGCTGTCTCACGGCTACGGGTGCATCGCAAGCCAAAAGATCGGTTGCACGCCAGAGTTGACCTTGCGGTGCAGACTGTTCTGAAGTCAGACACTGATCCAAGCGGTAGCGCTCAGCCAGCAGCGTGCCGATCACAACGACATTGCCCAGATGGGGTGATGGTAGGGGGGCTTCTGCGATTACACCGGCAGCGTGAGCTCACTAATGTCACTTTCACGTTCGTCATCTCCTCATGAACTCCAGCATGCTGCTCAGTCGGCTGATGGACGTTCGTCGAGCGAGCGAAGCCTTAATTGAGCCGCTTGATCCTGAAGATCTTTGCCTCCAGGGCATGGACGATGCGAGTCCGCCAAAGTGGCATCTCGCCCATACCACATGGTTTTTCGAAACCTTCGTGCTGATTCCACATTGCCCTGATTACAACAGGGCTAACCCGCTCTGGAGCTACCTGTTCAATTCCTACTACGAGACAGTGGGGCCAAGGCAGCCGAGACCGCAACGGGGCTTACTCAGCAGGCCGCCCATCACTGAAGTGATTCGCTGGCGGCAACGTGTGGATCATGCCCTAGACAATCTGATCAAAACGACCAGTGATGACCATCTACTGAATCTCGTGGAGCTGGGCCTTCAGCACGAGCAACAGCATCAGGAGTTATTGCTGATGGATGTTCTTGATGCCTTCAGCCGTCAGCCTCTGGAGCCGGCCTATCAATCCTCGTGGCAGGAGTCCGAATGGTCTTTACCAGGCCAAGCCGCTCCTGGATGGTTGGAATGCGATGGCGGCCTTGTGGACATTGGGATGGACTCCAGCAACAAACAAAACGGCTTCCACTTCGATAACGAAGGCCCCCGTCATCGCGTCTGGCTTGAACCCTATGCAATCGCAGACCGTCTGGTGACCAACGGTGAATACAAAGCGTTTATCGCAGATGGTGGCTACGAACGCTCAGACCTCTGGATGAGTGAAGGCTGGAGCCTCCGCAGAGAACGGCAATGGCAGGCGCCCTGTTACTGGCGTCAAGGGCAAGGCAATTCAAGAGGGTCGGATCCCTCTAGCTGGAGCTTGGAATTCACCCTGGCAGGCCCCTCCCCCCTCGAGGACCATCGTCCAGTGCGCCATCTCAGCTGGTTTGAGGCTGATGCTTATGCACGCTGGGCCGGAGCTCGCCTGCCCTCGGAAGCGGAGTGGGAAATCGCCGCACATCGGCACGGGGAGCAGCTGAAGCAAAGTCATTCTGAACTTTGGCAATGGACCGCTAGTGCCTATCGGCCATACCCAGGGTTTCAAGCCGCCCATGGAGCGATAGGCGAATACAACGGAAAATTCATGACCTCCCAGTTCGTGCTGCGCGGCAGTAGCCGGCTCACTCCACCAGGACACGCCCGTCACACCTACCGCAATTTCTTTGCTCCTTCGTGCCGCTGGATGGCAGCTGGCCTGCGCCTCGCCCGATGAGCACAACCTCTCAGCGCATCGAATTGATCGACTTGCATCCGCAAAAGGCTGATATGGAAGCATTGGTTCGGGGTGGGCTCAACCGATGCCCTCGCCAACTTCCGGCCTGGTTCCTCTACGACGAGGAAGGTTCACGACTGTTTGATCGCATCTGCCAGCAACCGGAATACAGCCTCACCCGAACTGAAATCAAGCTCCTTAAGGAGTCTGCCGCTGAGATCGCCAATTCAATCGGTGCAGGGGTGATCGTGGAATTTGGTGCTGGCAGCGCCCAAAAAGTTGGCCCGCTTCTGGATGCAATTCGTCCGGCCGCTTACGTAGCTCTCGACATCAGTGCGAAGCACCTACGCGAAGCCATCACAGCCCTTCAGCAACGTCACCCGGACGTGCCCATGCTGGGAGTGTGCTGCGATCACAGCACTCTCGACTCTCTCCCA
>WTGE01000475.1 GCA_011525445.1 Synechococcus sp. CO36386bin_37 | reverse complement strand
CACTGAACTGATCAAGATCCATCAAGGCAAAGCAGGATCGGATTGGGAGAGTTGTTTGCGGTGTTAACGGGTCAGCCGCTAATAACTGGGTCCTGGCTTGACGGGAATTCCACCGTTGCAGAAGTTGCTCGCAAAAACTTCCTGGTCTTGGACTGTCCAATCAGGCTTGTTTTGTTGATACCAGGCAATGCTGTCGGAATAGCAGGTGTTCCAACGCTTGGAATGCTCCGCGATCGGACGGAGTGAAAGCGCAATGGAAACGGAACTGACTGTGGCTACCAGAGCCAGGATTGGCATTAGGTGAGCATTAATCATTTCGCGGGCCTTAGACATTGTTGAAACCTGCAGCTTCTGTCAGGTTTAATCCATCGCAGAGGCGACGCAATGATCCTTTGCCGGACAGAGGCTTACAGCTTGCAGGTCTCGATGAGAGTGACCTCTCCCTCAGCAGTTGCTGTCTGAAGTGTTGTCACTTCAAAGCTGCCCTGTCCGCCAGCACAACTGATCCAGTCCTGATGGATCTTTGAAGCACTTAACGATCAGGAATCAACCAGCGCCAGTTCATGGGTCCACGCATCCTCCACTCACTGCAGTGTCTCCTGCGACTCTGATGACGTTGTTCCAGCGCCTGTCGGTGTTCAGGAAGGACTCAGTAATAAGGATCTTGGGGCAGCGGTTCGACTGGAATTGGTGGTTTTCATTGGATCACGGTTGAGCGACCTCAGGCTGAATGGCGGCCTTCTCTGGAAGGGTGGGCACGGCACCTGTTATGACATTCAACCGATGAAAACAAATGACACCAATAAAGGGTCATTGTCAGTAAAACTGAGTGGCGATTGATCAATAGGTTGATGGGACTGCAGAAGTCATTTCCAATGCCTGGAACTTCGATGCCTATTCGTCAAGTATTACAGACACACCTAGCTTTTATATGGATACAGCGAAGATGAATCATTTAGAGTATTGTCTAAGTATCATAATTGTCGAGAGGCATGACTGAAGCACTTGCTTGATGCGAAACTAAGCAGTTTCACTCATGTCAAACCTAAATAAGATACCATTTAAGTAAATGGTCAATAATCAATATTGATCATTCAATCGCGCAGAGCGACTACCACTGAGTTTCGAAAGCTATGGAAGGGATTGTGACACTAAAGGTGAGTCTGATAGATTGATTTAAAGGCTTTATGTCTATCAATTCATGCCACAAGACCTGTAACAACTTGCCCTGAGATTGATGAGTCAACCGTTCCTAGCATCAGGTCTTCTGTTAGCCATGTTTGCTATACCAGCCGCAGCTGAGGTGGTCACGATCCAGTATTGCTATGACGGCAAAACATGCAAGACCACCAGAGGAACCACCATTCTTCTGGCCTGTCTTGATGTGCCAGACATGAAGAAGCAACCTCAACTGAGACCAACGTCCATGCGAGCTCTCACCTACGGCAACTCCGCTGCCGTCGCGGCAAGAGATTTCCTGAGCAAGCTTGTTGAAGGGAAAGAGGTCGTGATTCGCCGTATCGCCACCGTTGGCGACGACAGGATTGTTGCTGATATCTCTGTTAACGATGTAAATATTGGACAGCGATTGGTTCGTTCAGGCCATGCACGCGTCGACAAGAACTCCGCCACCCGGTGCCTTTGGGCACAAAATGATTAAAAAACCACAAGCATTGATCTGAAGTTGTTGGATTTAACTTCTAAGTGTCACTTATCACTCGCCTTTATGACTTAGGAAACAATCAAAAACCGGAACAGCTTTGATCGTGCTACCGGTAGTACAACACTCTGAGGAGAAAATCCATTGCCAATTCTCAAAAAATTCGCTGCTGTGCAGAAAGTCGCGACCAACCCCACTGGTCCTTCTTTGAGATCGATTCCAAACGGTGGTGATTGGCAAGCTAATGGAATGTTCCGTCAACCGAATGACATGCAGCAAGTGAAAATGGCTTACACACATGCAGAGATCGACTGGAAGTGGTCGCATCAGCGCTTCTGGAATCCATGACCAGCAGATCTGTATCCATCAATTCGATTGCCGTCGCGCTTCTTGCGGTGGCTGTGATTGTCCTCGCGATGAAAGAACCAAGATGCGAATGTGAAAACGACTTACCATCGGCGGAACCGCCAAGCGGACAACAAAAGTCACCGCCACGTTCTTCGCGAGTTGGACGTCAACGTGAACTTCGAAAGTTCTAAACGCTTTGCAACTGTGAATTCTGGAACGATGCAGGGCTTTTGCTAAGCATTACAGGATGAGCTGGATATGCTGAAACAGACGTGATGAAGCGCATCCAAGATGGCAGCTACCAATCACTGAAATCAATCCGTTGGGGTGAAAAAGAAGCGATATGGATTCGCACCAACAACAAACCCTTGGTTATCAAACGTGTGTATCTGGTTGGTGAACGCTAGAAACTGCTATTAAGAAGTTCGAATAGGTGAATTGATTTGAGATTCTCAGGTCCTCCTCTCGTCAAGACCGTCGATATCAATGATCCATTGCGTATTGCGCTAGACACTGATCCAAGTGGCATCGCCCTGCAAAGTGTGGAGCGCAGTTTCACATGGGCAGAACTTGAACTGAGTTCGCTTGCCTTAGCCCGGGAATACCAGCAGATGGGTTTGCGATCTGGAGACCGGATTGCATCACTGATGCCAAACAGCGTGCAACTCTTGATTCATTACCTAGCTGGATTACGCCTAGGACTTGTTTGCACGCCCCTGAATTATCGCTACAGAATTCCTGAGATCATTCATGCTTTAGATGTAAGTGATGCAAGCTGTATTATCTATCATGTCGAACGAAAGAATGATATTGTTACCAGTCTCAAGAAACATGGCCGCGGTCTTGGCCATATCAAAAGAATTGCAATGGATGACGAAGAATATCAATTGCTCGACGAAAGAAATGATGATGGAAAAGGTAAATTTTCAAAAAAAACCTGGATGACAAGGGAGGGGTTGACCGAGACATCACTCCAACAAAACGCATCCCACTTGGGTCGAACACATACACATCTGGATCCGGATCAACCCTGCTTCATCTATTTCACCTCAGGAAGTACAGGAAAACCAAAGGGTGTCACCCATACAAGGAAAAGTTTCGCCTGGTTACTCGCATCCGTCTCTGAAATGACTGGCTTGAGGGCTGGCGAGCAGATAATGCCTGGTAGTTCACTGTCCCACAT
>WTGE01000470.1 GCA_011525445.1 Synechococcus sp. CO36386bin_37 | reverse complement strand
CCCGCGTTGGCGAACTGGAAGCCACTCAGTTCTCCACCACCACCAAGCTGAAGGGAAAAAGTACCTTTGTGATTGGCGCCACTAATGCAGGTGGGGATGGTTCTGATGAGTACAACCGTGCCTTCGGCGCCACCAGTTTTAATTATGATCAACGCCTGATCCTCAATACAAGCTTCACAGGTAAGGACAAGCTCTTAACCCGTCTGAGGGCTGGAAACTTCAGGAAAGGCAAAAATGCTTTTGCTGGGTCTGGGGTTAATCTTGCTGCGCTTGATGTTGCTACAGATTCTGGTGCTGTTGATAGCAATCTGAGTAACAATGTGATCGTCGATCGTCTTTACTATAAGTTTCCTGTTGGTGATCAGGTCACACTGATAGCAGGTGCTGTGGCTCGAAATACGGAGTCTTTGGCTTTGTGGCCATCGATGTATAACAAAGGGGGAGCCAAGATTCTTGACTGGACAGCTCTTATGGGTACGAGCGGTGTCTACAACAAAGAAACAGGACAGTTGATCGGCGGTTATTGGAAGCAAAAAGTTGATAAGGGTGCCAATGCCTTCAGCGTTTCTGTGAATTATGTTGCGGACGATAAGGATGGCAACGTGTCTGATCCCGGTGCCGGTGGTTTTATGACTGCCAATTCAGAGGCTAGTCTTTTGGCACAGTTGGGTTATGCAGGACCTCGCTGGGGTGTTGCCTTTGGATATCGCTATGGGCAATGTGATAGCGGCAATGGTTTCCGTCGCGGAACCTCATTCGCAAAGAATGATAAATGGAATAATGAGTGTTTCTACGAAGATTCCAATGGTGATAAGAAGCGGAGCGGCAGCTCTACTAATAGTTATGCATTGAATGCTTACTGGCAGCCTGAAGATGCAGGATTAATTCCATCAATTTCCTTGGGTTGGGGTTTAAACACGGTGAGCACCTCCAATAAACAGGATGGAACGCCGATCCAGACTCAAAGCTGGATGGCTGGTTTGAAATGGGATGATGTTTTCCTGAAGGGTAATGATTTAGGTTTTGCAGTTGGTCAGCCTACATTTGCAACGAGCCTTGAAGGTGGTGATACTCCTTTCGATGGTAATTACGTATTTGAACTGTATTATAATTTCCAGGTTACTGATAATATTGCAGTTACTCCAGCAATATTTTATTTATCCCGTCCTGAAGGTCAAGATACTCAAGCGCTCGTTAAGAATGGAAGAGGTTATGATGGGCAATTTAACGTTTTTGGCGGTCTGATTCAAACCACGTTTAAGTTCTAGATCTATTGATTATTGACCATTTAATTCACGTTTTTGTTGTGAGCCCTATGCTTTCTGCACTGGGCTCTTTTTTGTAGTTCTTATTCTAATCTTCTAAATAGATCCAATGATTTTTCTTTTCTCGCAACCTCTTGGTAATCAGGCTCTGCTTCCCTACTTACGGCTGAAGGATCTGTGCAAACGTTCTGGAAACTCGCTTACTTCTGTTTTCCCCTCAATTGCTGGTTCCATAGTTCATCACAACCGTTAAAATGATCATTCAGTCTCGTATCAGAAGGTTTCCTGTTGAGTGATGCATGAATACCGATTTCTTTGATATCTCCAATTCTGCGCGTCTGCTTATTGTGGACGAGGACGTTGAAGTGAGAGATTCGATCTCTGATGTTCTCACCCGAGAACATTTTAATTTGAAAGTGTTGTCAGATTCCCAGCATGCCTGGGAACTGCTTCAGAGTGAGGAGTTTGAATTGATTGTGCTGGAGCGACAGCTGAGCGGTCTGAATGGATTCGACCTTTGTCGCAAACTCCGTATGCAAAATAATCAGTCCCTGATTCTTATGTTGAGCAATCAAGGTTCGGAAGCCGATCGTGTGCTGGGTCTTGAAATTGGCGCTGATGATTATTTGGTGAAGCCATTTGGCCAACGCGAGTTTGTTGCCCGGTGCAGGGCCCTTTTGCGTCGTCATCCCTTAAGTGGTGCAGCTCCGGAGAAATTTGAGTGTTGCGACCTCAAGCTCTTTCCTGAGGAATGTCGTGCTTGCCGCGATGGCGTTGACCTTAAGCTTTCACCGAAAGAATTTAAACTCCTCGAACTGTTTATCCAGAATCCCAGGCGAGTCTGGAGCAGAGATGAGCTTCTTGATCGAATCTGGGGGGTTGATTACATCGGTGATAAGAAAACAGTCGACGTGCACATTCGTTGGTTGCGTGAAAAAATAGAACTCAACCCATCCAGTCCTGCGAAACTGTACACAGTTCGTGGTTTTGGCTACCGATTCTGTTGAAGCCTTGATTGATAATTCATAATTTATCCTGCATTTGCTCATTAATTTAGCCCATTCAATTTTCATGGATATCATGATTAACTTCTATCAGACTTCTTTGGTAAATGGCTGATGGTAATGTATTGATTATGGTCAATTGAGAGCCAACCTTTCTCCTTTAGACATCCTAAGACTTTAGTGATTGTGACACGTGTTGTGCCTAATGCATTTGCAATATCCTGATGTCTCAAACGTAGATTCAGTTTAATCCCCTGAGTGCAGGGATGCCCGTAGTCTTTAGCGATTAATTCAAGAAAACTTTGAACTCGATTTTCAACACCTCGTAGTCCTAAAATGGAAATGATTGCTTCTGATTGTTGATTCCGGCGAATCAAGGCTTTCATCATACTCAGAGTTAAATTTGGTTTTTCAATAACCTCCTGCATTGATAAACAGAGTAAGTCGCAATCAGTCAATGCTTTCGGTTCCACGAGATCGAGATCTGTCATTGGCTCTCCAAAGGGCTCACTCGGTCCAATGAGTGCAATAAGGACATCTTCTCCCTGTTCATTCAGGCAGCTTAAGTTCACTAAACCTCTGACTACAATCCACACATGATCACGAAGGCATGGGATGAAATTTCCTTTCGTGAAATGGACCAGATCACGCTGCTTGAAACTGTTTTCGAGGTCGCCGAGGTAAACGTTGTTGCTGTTTGGAGTGACAACCATTCCGCATTATGCTCCTGGCACACGGCAAACCTACGGAGACTGAATTCCCGCTTTGCCAAGAACTGTTAATGGTTGGGTTAAGGTTTCCAGATTGTTCCCGATCTGTATCTCTTGATGCGGTTTAGTGATTCACAACTGAGCGCCCTGCTTTCATTGATCTCTGCCCTGACTCAACTTTCAACACCCAGCAATGTCTTTACCAGATGCGTGC
>WTGE01000450.1 GCA_011525445.1 Synechococcus sp. CO36386bin_37 | reverse complement strand
AGGATGAGAGCAATGGAACAACTGGACAACAACCCAAGAACGCTGCTGAGAGACAGCTTGGAAAACTTCTTGAGAATATCCTGAACAACATGACGGATCGATAAACACTTCACTGGAACAGAAATTCATTGTTATTCTCAATAAGAAGGACAGGATTGCGTTCAACTCCCCACAATCAAACAGGCCATTCACTTTGGTTCATCACACCCCGAGAACACGTCCACACAACCCGCCACGACCTGTGTCATCCGGAAACTGTCAACCAGACCCCGCTCCCCAGTGCAGGCCTTGGCCTGAATCCATGACCAACCCACAAACTTGACCGGATGCAACCCTCAGGCGCTATGCACAGAGATCCACACAGGCTGCATGCTCAAGCCTGCAGCAAGAAAAGATCCGACTTGTTCGCAGCCTTGAAGTCTGCAGGGTTCAAGAGCCACCGGGCCTCTCACTTTAATTTTCACGATGTCGTTATCTCAATCTGAAAACGAGAGAGCGGTCATACTCCTCTGAGGATGGAACCCTGTGCCTTGAGTGGAGTTCACCGCTGGCTAGGACTTCAACGGCGCATTGGCCTCACCGGTGGGATTGCAAGTGGAAAAAGCAGCGTTGGCCGTTATCTGGAACAACAGGGCATTACCGTTCTGGACGCAGATCTCTATGCCCGCGAAGCCCTCGCACCTGGCACTGCTGCGACGCGTGCAGTGCTGCAACGCTATGGGGCAAAAGTAGAAAGAGAAAGGATTGGAAGTCTGGACCGTGCAGCACTCGGATCCATCGTGTTCAGGGATCCACAAGAACGGAGCTGGCTGGAATCCTTACTGCACCCGCTGGTAAGAGAGCGCTTTGACCAGGAATTGCAAACGCACAGTGGCGAAAAACTGGTGACATTGATGATCCCTCTGCTCTTTGAAGCGGGGCTGGAAAGCCTGTGCTCAGAAATCTGGGTGGTGCACTGCTCGCCTGCTCAGCAGGAACAGCGACTCATGACACGCAATCAACTCTCTCCGGAGGAAGCCGAGCAACGCATCAGAGCCCAATGGCCTTTGGATCGCAAGACTGAACTGGCTGACTGTGTGATTGACAACGGGGGGCTACCGCGAAGCTGGACGGCGCAGGTCCATGAACTCCTCCATCAAACTGCACCACTGAGGTGATCCAATGGATTCCACTGAAATCAAACTCTCTGCCATCACCGAAGCAACAGCGAACACCAACCAAGCAACAACGCAGCCAGAAAGCCCAGCGAGAAACAGGAAGCGATCATCAGGCGTGACGCGTCAGTTGGAACCTGTCACATCAGGCGTCTTGACCAATCGACAACTGGCTCACTACGTTCCAAGGCCCTCAGGCATCTGCAGCCATGAAGCAGTTGAGTTTCACGCTTGGTTGGACAGCACTGCTCGCACTCACAGGTCACTCCGCCCAGAGTGATCCAGTTCAGTTTCAATGTTTTGAGAGGAGTACGCGGCGACCGGTTGCAGAGAGCCTTGTCGACCTCAGCACGCCTGAAGTGAGCTGCGAGCCCGCCACACCGAAGCCTTCAGGCACCACCCCACCCGATCAAGCGGACACTGCCAAACTGGACTTGCCTTCTGTCGATCCGAACATCAGCACAGGCCCAAGCCCCTACGCCAATATCCAACCCGATCCTGAGCTGGTGAACCTGGTTGTACGCAACCAACCTCTCGCTGCAAGGCGTGCGCTCAATCTGGCCCGCGGTGCCGCAACTCGGCGGAACGGTGGCCTGAGGATCTATCGGCCGGGAAGCTGCATGTATACCAGCGCAACCAACAATCCCTGCCTCGTCCATGCGGGTCCAGAAGGTTTTGAATTCATCATCCCTGGAGGGGCAACAGGCTGGGAACAGTCCGGAGAGACCCCGACCGTGACAACCCGGATCCTGGTTTCACAGGATGGACGCACACTGCTTCAGAGCGAGCAATCGGGAGCCATCATCCCTTCAGTTTTTGACTGAGAATCTTGTTGGCCAGTTTGGGATCAGCCTTTCCGCCGGTCTTCTTCATCAGCTGACCAACGAAAAATCCCTGTAATTTGTTCTTCCCACCACGAAACGCTTCCACTTCCGCAGGGTGAGCCTGCAAAAGCTCCTCAACGATGGCTGTGATGGCTGCGGGATCACTGATCATTCCAAGACCGCGCTCATCCACAATGGCCTGAGGGGAACCGCCCTTCTCCAGGAGCTCGGGAAGGATCTCCTTGGCGATTTTTCCGCTGATCTTTCCTCTATCAATCATGATCACCATCTCCGCCAGCTGATCAGGCCTGAAAGGGAGTTCTGAATAGCTCAGCCGATGGCTGTTGACGAATGCAGCGATATCACCTGTGATCCAATTCGCTGAAAGCTTGGGATCGCCTCCGGAAGCGACCACAGCCTCGTAGTAATCCGCCATCGGACGTTCATCGGTGAGCACGCGGGCGTCGTATTGAGACAAACCCAGAGCGTCGGCATAGCGATGACGTTTCGCTGCGGGCAATTCAGGGAGTTCCGCCCTCCAACTCTCACGTTGTTCAACACTCACCTCGATCGGGCCCAGATCGGGGTCCGGGAAATAACGGTAATCACTGGCTCCCTCCTTACTGCGCATGCTCTTGGTGAGCTGTTTACTTTCATCCCATAGGCGGGTTTCCTGCACAATCGGCTCACCGCTTTCATAGGCCTTGACCTGACGCTGGATTTCGTAATCACAGGCCTTCTGAATCGCTGAAAACGAGTTCATGTTCTTGATCTCGACCTTCGTGCCAAAAGGAGCATCAGGACCACGGCGAACTGAGATGTTCACATCACAACGCAACGAACCCTCCTGCATATTTCCATCACTCACTCCGAGATAACGCATGATCCGGCGAATTTCAGAGGCGTATTCAGCAGCCTCACGGCCGGTGCGCAAGTCCGGCTTGCTCACAATCTCAGCCAGTGCCACACCTGCACGGTTGTAATCCACCAGCGAATGCGTGGATCCCGCGAGACGATCGCTACCGGCATGGACGAGCTTGCCGGCATCTTCCTCCATATGCAGGCGCTCAATTCCGATTGTTTTGAGATACGACTCTTTGCCTTTCTCAGCAACTTCAACCTCGATCCATCCGTCTTCAGCAATTGGCTCGTCGTATTGAGAGATCTGATAATTCTTCGGAAGATCGGGGTAAAAATATTGCTTGCGATCGAATTTGCTGTGTTCAGCAATATTCAGATTCAAAGCCATCGCTGCCTTGACGGCGTACT
>WTGE01000072.1 GCA_011525445.1 Synechococcus sp. CO36386bin_37 | reverse complement strand
AGAGCACTCCCTTGGTAAGGGAGAGGTCTCGAGTTCAAGTCTCGACAAGGGCTTATCAACGACAAGCGCATATTCGTCGCAATTTTGACTCAGACTTCCATACCAGAATCTGAGATTGCGCAGCAAACCACTGGTGAATCCAAGACCTGAAGAATCTGTACTCAATCCAATTCGTTCAGGAAGCTTGTCATCAGCGCCATTCATTCTTTTTAGCAATAAATGACACGCTCAATCATCAAAACGGCGTTGTGAATGACAAGCCTTGTAACACCAAACCACTTTTGCGACACCTGCAATCCTCCAACACCACTTGCCAATTCCAAACTCAGCATCGAGACAAAAAGAAACCATTCAAATCAATAGAGCTAAAAGCTATTCATTGACAACCAAAATACAGCCATTAAAACCCTCAGAACAACTTCAGAATCAACCTACAGAAAATCACCAGCAAGCCCCCTAAGAGCCCTGCAGCCAGATAATAATAACGGCCAAGATCAATTCAACCAAGACCCCTAAAACACAAAAAGTTCTTTCGAGGCCTTAAATATTTCTAGAAAAAATAAATTAAAACCCAAAAATTAGCTCAACTAATTAATGATCTTCAACGCGAAAAAGCACCGCCGACTGTGGACCGAGCGCATGACGTGCTGAGTTGTAAGAGCCCACAAGAACCTGGATGCCATCCTCGGCCCAACCCTCTCGAGCAACCTCGTGAAGTTCGAGTGCCAACGCCGATCGTCGTGAACGATTCAGCACCACAACCACTGCTGGAGCTCGCCCGATGAGCCCATCATGAGCACAGGCTTGCCAGGACAACCCCCGCTCCTTCAACACATCAAACCTTTGGCGTACTTGGGTGAACAACTTGATCATCCTGCAAAGATCGTGTGTCCAGGGGCCATCCCATGGCATCGACTCACGGCAGGCAGGTTCAGCACCTCCAGCCAGTCCGACTTCCGTTCCGTAATACAGGCAGGGAGCGCCTGGCTGAAGCATCAACAGAAGCATCGCCAAGGACAAGGCCTGAACATCCCCTTGGAGGGTGTGCAGCGAGCGGGGCACGTCATGACTGTCGAGCAGGTTGAGCTGACAGCGGTTCACCTCCTCGGCATACCAACCCTGCGTTTCTGACCACGTCTCAAGCAAGGCCTCCGTGTCGAGGGGCCGCAATGGATACATCGGGTTGCGATAGCGACGACGCAAGCGAGGGCCCGCCACCCAACTGAGGCTGCTCCAGCCCAAGCGGTAATTCATCACTCCATCGAAATGCTCTCCCTGCAGCCAGGGCCGGGCATCACCCCAAATCTCACCCACAATCCAGGCCTCAGGATTCACCTCTTTCACCATGCACCGAAACTCAACCCAAAAATCAGCTGGGACCTCATCAGGCACATCCAAACGCCAACCATCGATTCCGCGCTCCAACCAATGTTTACCGACGGCTAAAAGATGCTCTCTCACGGGCCGATGCTCGTGGTTGAACTTCGGCAGAGCCGGATCGTTCCACCAACAGCTGTAGCCACAAGATTGTCCCTTGCTCGGATAAGGCCGAAGCGGCCACTGATGCACGTGAAACCAGTTGCGATAAGGAGAGCGATCACCGTTTTCAAGCAGATGATGAAACGCCCAAAAACCTCGACCGCAATGGTTAAACACCCCATCAAGAATCAAGCGCATTCCGCGTTGATGCACCGCTCCAATCAGAGCATCAAGAGCTTCATTCCCTCCCAGGAGAGGATCCACCGCGAAGTAGTCGTAAGCGTGATAACGATGGTTAACCGCCGAACTGAAAATGGGAGTGAGGTAGAGACAGGTCACTCCCAGCGATTGAAGGTGATCGAGTGCATCGATCACTCCATAAAGATCACCCCCGTGAAATCCCTGCTCTGACGGGTCAGTCCCCCAGGGCCGCAACGACAACGTTTGTTGCACTTCAACCCGACCACTACGGCGAAAACGGTCAGGAAAGATTTGATAGACAACCGCCTCAGCAACCCAAGAGGGACACCAGCCAATACGCTCTGACTTCACCACTCCTGTTTTCCTTTACAGGTCTCTAATTCCATCGCTAGCAAGTAGGAAAAGAGATGTCTATGGCAGCACCGCCCCTTCTGCTGGCATTGGATCAAGGCACCAGCAGTTCACGCGCCGCACTGTTCGATCCAGATGGTTCTCCAGTGGCCAGCGCCTCTGCGCCTCTTGAGATTCACTACCCCGCCGATGGCTGGGTGGAACAAAACCCAACAGAGATATGGCAAAGCCAATGCCTGGCGATGAGCCGCCTCGAGCAAGCGATCACGTCAGAGCAGCGGCAAGCCGTGATCAGCTGCGGCATCACGAATCAACGTGAAACCACCACGCTCTGGAAACGAAGCGATGGCAGCCCCTGCGGTCCAGCCCTGGTCTGGCAGGACGGTCGTACAGCCGCTTTGTGTGAGCAGTGGAAGGCAAGGGGCCTCGAGGCGCGCTGGAGAGGCCAAACCGGGCTGATGCTCGACCCCTATTTCAGCGCGAGCAAAATCCGCTGGCTTCTCGACCATGAATCCGCTGCCAGCAGTGCCGCGGCCCAGGGTGAACTCTGCTTTGGAACGGTGGAGAGCTGGCTCCTGTGGCAGCTCAGTGGCGGCACCATCCATGCCACGGACATGAGCAATGCCAGTCGCACCCTGCTGATGGATCTGAAGCAGCGGCAGTGGATCGATGACGCCTGCGCTGAAATTGGCTTACCCAAACAGGCCCTCCCAGAACTCAGACCATGTCGTGGAGATTTCGGAGTCATCCAAGCCGGATTGCCCTTTGCAGGCGTTCCTATTCAAGCTCTGCTGGGCGACCAACAAGCCGCAACTTTGGGACAACTTTGCCTCCAGCCTGGCGAAAGCAAATGCACCTATGGCACCGGCGCCTTTCTCGTTGTCAATACAGGATCATCCATCCGCACTTCCGATGCTGGACTTCTGAGCACCCTGGGATGGACCGATGAGCACGGAACCCCCACCTATTGTCTTGAAGGAAGTCTCTTTAACGCTGGGACCGTAGTGCAATGGCTACGCGACGGTCTTGGCATCATTCAAACTGCCGCCGAGATCAATTCCCTCGCGCAGGAGGTCGACAACGCCGCAGGAGTGATGTTGGTTCCCGCCTTCACAGGATGGGGCACGCCCCACTGGGATCCCAGTGCTCGTGGCCTCTTGATCGGGCTTACCAGGGACACACGGCGTGGCCATATCGCCCGAGCGGCGTTGGAGGGAATCGCACGCTCGGTTGCCACCCTTGTGGAC
>WTGE01000073.1 GCA_011525445.1 Synechococcus sp. CO36386bin_37 | reverse complement strand
AAAAAAGTCTGAATCATGTCTCGAGTAACGCCAGGAAGCGTCACGAGATGAGCGAACTCCCCTCGCGTGGAAAGATGCCAACGCCTGGCAATGCCATCATCCGGTTTAGGAAAGACAAGAATGCACCCATAGGGATGCCTGCTCACTGGGATGCCTGCGCGGCTCATCTGCTCGGTTGTTTCAGCCGCAAGGGCAAATGCATCTTGAGCCAGATCAGCCATCCCATCACGACCAAGCCTGCGGATCAACATCCAAAGCACCAGCGTGGAGAGACCATTGCGTGAACTGGAAAGCGTGGTGTCGAGGGAGCCCACATACTGAGCGCATCCTTCATAGGGAGTGATGCGATTGCGATGACTGATCAACACTCCGCAGGGCATGGGGGACCCCAGAAACTTGTGGCCCGAAAACGACAACGTATGAATCGGTAAGCGGAAATCGAAGACCTCTGATCCATCGATCCAGGGGAGCATGGGTCCGTAAAGCGCTGCATCCACATGCACATGAACGTCACGGCATTGATGACGTTCCAGAATGGCCAACACGGCTCGCGGGGACTCAATTGCTCCATGGAAGGTTGTTCCCACCGTGAGATTGAGAATGAACGGTCTGCCGTTCAAAGAGACAATCAGATCGGACAGTGCTTCAAGATTTAACGAACCATCCTTCAGGCTTGGAATCACCCGGACTGGCAACTGCAACAAGTGTGCAATCTTGGGCAAACAGTAGTGACACTCCTCCGAGAACAGCAAAACCGGATCCTTGAATCGGTCCCGGCCCTGGGCGATGCCATACATGATCGCCTCGGTGCTACCACTCGTGATGTATCCCCAGGCGAATTCCGGGTCCAAATGCAATTGTTCCGCCCAGAATGCAATCACCTCCTGCTCCAGGAGACAGGTATTGATCCCATCATTCGGGTGATAGGGATCACCAATATTATTGATGTTGAATTTCAGGAAAGCACCCAGTTCCTCAAACGAGAGAATGCGGCTGTTGGGGAATCCGATGTAGTGAGCCGATTGCTCCAAGAAAAGTGCATGAAGCGCACCGAGCTGTTGGCTCGTGCTCTGGGATGCAAATCGACGTTCCTGTTCACTCCATGGTGAAGGATTCATCGGATGGAGGACATGTGGAAAACAATAATTGGCGTCTTGAAGCTCATACCGAAGCGATGAGCGATCGACCTCGCAAGGCCTCGAACGGTCGTTGGCTCATTGGACTCGAATCCACTTCGCACGTTCTACTGACTTTGTCGCTTTGGATGCCTGGTCTGGAGGAAATGAAAACAAAGCCTGTCCAGTTGGCCTCATGTGCTGAACCATTCTCATGAAAGAAAAGCACCTCAGAACTGAGCGTGCCGGTTGAATCCATTCAGTGACAGCAATCAACCCCTGCCACCAGAATCACTCAAAAACAATGTATCCATCGTTGTCCTTTTTTCAACAAATCCACAAGAAGATGCGCCGTACCCCCTTGCATTGGCTCAAGCGTTCTTCGCAAATTATTCTTCCCAATGAATCGTGCAGCGATAGGAATAATTAAAGCCAGCGGTCCCAACCTCGACGCAAGTTGTGTCTGTAATCGTTGCACCTTGAGGCACTTGTGATCTCAGACGATTCAATGTGATTTCTTTACTTTGGCCACTTCTGGTGGATGATCTGGACCGTGCCTGGGCATCGGTTGCGAGCAACATACAACCCACCAAAAGTCCCAACAACATCTTCATCACGGCGCCATGCGTCTGCGTTAATCATGGCTCAGCGGCCATCAGTCTCGGGCTGACTCGCAGGATGATTCAGTGTCGAGCTTGTCGTCGCCAAAGGCAGCGATGGTGACTTCGACTAACGAATCGCATCGAAAGGCATCAAGACTTCTGGCTTCGCACGCTGCGTCGTCGCTGAGATTCAAAGCGACTGCTCAACCACTGGTTATGGCCCAGGCCAAACGCCCTGATCGCTGAACTTCAGCTAGAACAGGCTTAGCGGGACACTCGACTACGTGGCAGTTCCTTCCTGGAGCCAAAGCGACCGATGACTCAAACCATCCTTGATGTCAACGATGACAACCACCGGCTCCTGCTTGCGCAGTGGGATGCCGCTGGCCATGCCCACATTGAAGAAGAACAGCTAGAACGCAAGACGACGCTGCAGACAATTGATTGAAAGTGGACCTGCTGCTGTCAGTTGGAGTGAACTCTTGGGTGAGCGATAGTCAACTTTTCTCTTCAATTCAAGAAATCAATAACCACCAGGCTCGTAGGGCTTTTTACCTGACTGAAACAGGGTCAAGGTGTATTGCCCTTCACGGGTCCAGCGGATGAAGTCTTCTGTGTTCTGTCTGCTGAAGGTCTTGCCCTGTTCAGAGTGAGGAAAGACAAAAGCCCAGCGCGTGCTGTCGACATAAGCGGCTCCCATGTTCTGAGTGAAGTCGCAGCGGAACTCCTCCTGAGGCATCGAATCATCCTGTCTGGAAAGGATGCAGAGGCAGTCCTTCACGGTGTCGGCAGAGGCAACAGATGGATCGAATGGTTCGCTGACTGCAAAGAGTGCAGCGGCAGATGTGATGGCAGTGAGTGTCGTTCTGATCATTTTGTTTTTATACACGTTCCGGTAGCAGGTTTCTCTTGGTTGCGCTTGCTGGTTTTCCGCTTCAACCCGTGACTGACTCCACTAGTATACATTATGTATACACTTAACGCCATGGCAGGTCGTCAAGAGGTCAGTCCGTTCGCTAAAAAGCCGTTCTGCACGCGCTACCCAGTCGCTACAGACTCCACCCTCAGGGCAATGGCAAACGGTGCTGCATTCGTTCGGCGAGTGGTTGGTCAGGCACTGGAGGATGGATCTGTCAGCAACACACTCCACCTCCGGCAGGAACTGTTCCAACTGGCCTTACAAACCGATGATGATCAACTGCTCTCACAAGCCTGTTTAACGCTGCGTGGGGAGTCCGAAACCATCATCTCCAGCGATGCCCAGAATAAGGATTGACTGCAATCTCCGGATCTTGATGCTGCCTTTTGAGCGGTTTTGTTTGCGTGTTGTGTTTGAACTGGATCAGCTGGAAAGCGATTGGATTGGCTGCATCGAAACCCGAGATCCTGAAGCTGTCGCCGCGGCCTATCGGATGCTTTGGCACCACATGCAGGAGTCGATGCGGATGATCGGAATGCTCGGTGTTGGATGCGAAATCGACACTGCTTTGGGAGCCGCTGAAATCCCAGGTGGGCACGTAGTGGGCACAGCGTGCCCATTCCTTGAGATCAACTGCTACAACTGAAC
>WTGE01000485.1 GCA_011525445.1 Synechococcus sp. CO36386bin_37 | reverse complement strand
CTACATAGTCATCAAGGGCACGGATCAGGGGATCGGACATATGCGAAAGCTTCTGGCCCTGATCATCAGCTTCACCATCCTGCTCAGCGACTCACCCGCCTGGGCCAGCCCGCTTCAGCAACGGCTCAACAACTGGCCTGACTGGAGTCTGCCGGCTCCCTTGTCGCGCCCCTCGAACCGTGACGACCTCATCTACCCGGACTGGTTTTCAGGGCTGTGGCAGGTGGAGAGCCGCGATCTGGATGCACCTGCCGACGAACCGTTGATCCACCAGGCCCTGTTTGAACCAGATGCCCGAAATCGCCTGGTGGGGAATCGCAGCTTCAATGCCTCTGCGATAGGCCGGGCCCTGCTGGGCGAGCAGCTGCTGCGGGTGGAGGACGACCCGGAATCAGCCAACCGCCAGATCGCCTGGCTCAAAGGAGACCTGAGGCTGGAAACCACCGTGACCGGACGAGGCCAGGAAACACCTGATCAAACCTCATTTCTGGCGGACGAACTGGTGCTGCAGATCCTTCACGCGCCAGGACCTCCACGACTGAGTCGCATTGAAACTCTGAGCTTCTACAACCGCTGCGGTGATGACATCTGTGCCGAACAGTGGCAAGGGCGCTACGCCTCTCCCGGCGAGAGCCTGCGGGATCAGGCCATTGCCCATCACCACTACGCGCTTCGCTTCACACCTCTTCCAGAGTCCGCTCCATCAGCTTGAGCTCCAGCTGATCGCGCCATTGGAACAAAGGCTGCAGCTTGGGATGGTCCAGCAGCCCGGCTACCCCCTTCCCGGCCAGCTGGCTGCCGGAGGACGGTGGGAAGCACAGCAGAGACAGCTGGGCCGCCACCGAAAGGTCAGCCAGTGTCATGGAAGTCCCCACCAGCCAGGGACGACTTTGAACAGCGGCGGCCAACTGCTCGAGACTGGACAGCAGATCAGCCCGTTCACCCTGATTCACCAGTTCTGACACGCTGCTCACCCATCCACCTGGAATCACCCCCATCGCAGAACGCAGCGGATCGGGCAGATCATCAGGCAACAGAGCCACCCGCAGCTCAGGATCCAGAGCTGCAGCCTGAACCAGTGCCGACCTTCCGGCAGCAGCCAGCGTTGTGTCTGCCCAGTCCTCGATCAGATGCACCTGAGCGGCCAGTTGGGGATCAGAAGGCAGCAGAGTCGGCTCGGAATCACGTTGCTCCAGGTGCCGAGCGATGGCACTGGAATCGGCAAGCACCGTGTCGCCGTCCACAAGCACCGGTACCTGACGCTGACCGGAGAGACGGAACACAGCCAGTTGGCCGATGCCGGGGGTGACATCCACAGTGCGGTAGCTGAGCCCCTTGGCCTGAAGCACCATGCGCACTTTCAGACAAAAGGCGGAATGGCGGAATTGGTGCAGTTCCAGCATCGAGGCCACCGAGAGGAGTCGGCACAGTAGCCAGTGCCTTCCGTTGTGTGCCAACACCCCGCGGGGCTCGTTGGCCGAAGCGACTGCTCGCGGTCGCAGCCTTTCAGAAACCCCTTAAATATCACCAAAATCGCCAGACATTCATGGCGGCGGAAAATCCTGAAAAACGTGCCGACATCCTGAACCTGAGGCAGCACGTCATCCCACAACGCAATGGGCCGGGCTATTTCTGCACGAATCAATCAGATCAACAGAAGATCAACGACTTCGAAATCACTCGAAACATGGAGCAGATCTCTATTCAAATCAAAAATCACAGCACCAGGACGAACATTGCAGAGGCCTGAAAATCACTGAATTTCTTGCTCCTGAACCGTCGTCACACCTGAGCGGTGGCTGGGTGATTTCCACAAGCGGATTCAGCAAACCTGCCCTGACCCACATTCGTACCGAACGTCCCGCCAACCTGCGTCTCGGAGCCTCAATGCCCTACGGCATTCGCTGAAACTACGTCGCGCTGGGTGAAGACGATCTCGAAGCCGACGAACCCTTCAGCCTCCCCAACGCTCCCACTCAACAGCCGCTGACCTACATCGGTGCGCTCACCCTCAAGGGAGGCGTCGACCAAACCACTGTTGCAGCCAAGCTGGCAGTGACTCTCGCCCTGCACGGCTACGACATGATCTTGGCGGGCCTCGAGCCCGACAGCAATGTGCGCAAGCTTTTTATCGAAGACCAAACATTCGACGAGGAAACCGCCTCGCTCTACGTTCCCACCCATCGCAAGTTTCACCGGCAGCACAATCACAGTGCTGAACGCAGAGAAATGGAACGAAGACCACGATCCAGACATCAAGATCGTGATCTGTGATTGTTTGCCTGTCCTCAGCGAAAACCCCTCACATTTCATCAGACGCTTCGATCATCACCTCATCCCCAGCACACTCAGCCCTCTTGGAAGTGCCAAAAATGGTGACTTGATCACCCGCGCCTTCCGCCATCTCCGAAGCACGAACAAAACTGCGCCTCTGCACACCCTGATCAATGGCTCCATCGATGAAGATGCCTGTGTGAAACGCAATCGACTCCCGCTCTCCGCACTCGAGACTCACATTTGTGACGATCAGCAGGAAGATTCCATTTGCCAGCTGATTGATCCACGCGATGCCCGCATCCAACGGAACGACAATCTTCTGTACTGGGGTGATCACATCGTCGATGGCGACATGCCGAGACTGGCCTTCAACGAAGTCTTCGGACGCAGTATTCCTCGTAGCGATTGCCTGCAGCAGAAGGAACACCTCGAGGACAAGACGTCCGTCCGGGGGATGCACAAACCATCGGCATCAGAACCCGCCTCTGCTGCAACCTGAGGTGAAGGCTGTTTCAATACTGATGTCGGTTCAGATTCTCTCCAGAGCCATCGCGTCCACTCCGGAATGAAGGAATTTTTTCTCAACGTCACCCGCTACCCCCGTTACATGGTGACCTTCACCCTGGGGGTGATGAATTCCGTGGCTGAGCCTCTGGCCCGTCGCCGCAGCAATCCCGTCACCGCCGTCTCTTTGATTGGTGCCCTGATCAGCGGTTTCATCACCCTCTCCCTGGTGCTGCGTGCCATGGTGCATACAGCACCGATGGCGTGATGGCTCAGGGGCGGCGGGTGGAACGGGTGGCGGCCCTGATCCGCAAAGAAACCAGTGAACTGCTGATCAACGGGATCCGCGACGAACGGGTCCATCAGGGCATGGTGAGCATCACCGAAGTGGAGGTGTCCGGCGATCTCCAGCACTGCAAGATCTTCGTGAGTGTTTTCGGAGAACCGGAGGACCGCAACCAGGTGCTGGAGGGTTTGCAGGCCGCCAGCGGCTATCTGCGCGGAGAACTGGG
>WTGE01000060.1 GCA_011525445.1 Synechococcus sp. CO36386bin_37 | reverse complement strand
GATTACTGGGTGTTTCACAATTGTGACGGGGCAGGAATTCAACCCGACTGCATAGGTGACATTCAATACATTGAACGTTTTGATGGACCATCATCACAGCAGCCTGGCTGCGAGAAAGGTCCACATGGCAGAAATCACTGCACCTTTACCCATCCCAACTCAGGGTCCACGTTTGGACGAATGAAATATTGGGCTGGCTGGTATAACTACGGAAAAGATCTAGAAACGGGAAATCTATGCGGTGCTGGGGGAAACCTGGACCGTCCATGGAACAAAAATGTTTGTCATCACATTCAATCCATCAATAATGGGAAAAACCCTTACGGGGGTGTTGCGAATGTTATCCATACCTTCTCCTTTGCGTTATATCCATGGGTCTGTGAGAACGATCCTGCAATGGTCAACAACAACTTCACATCACCCAGTATGGATTCATATGGTGTGAACAATGGCTGGAAATGCTATGCAGACAACGAGCCGATGGGTAGCAGTGGCTGGCCACCCTTCATTGAGCTTTACTTTGCTGGTCTCTTTAAGGAGTCTGATGATCAATACGTGCTTCGACTCGACAAATGGATGATTAACAACAGCGACACTCCTCAACACATTGATAAGGGTTATGCATTGTATCCTTGCAGCAGCGGTGATCACTGCGAGAAATAAAGCATGTACGAAACAGAACTAATGACAGGAAAGATTGAACTTTAAGTACACCATAAGAACACTATACGTTCATCATGCAGTTACTTCACGAAACCCGAGCCGGAAAAATATTATTATAATCACTTTAGAATAATCTAAGCGCTATGAACACGAGCTATGCGATTACTCAAAAACCAAAATCCGATTTAAAATGAATACACACAAACAACAGACTGCTAGATTGATAAAATTACGATAGAAATGTATACCCATGAAAATTGATGGCAGGCCTTAGAAATAAAGATCCGGACAATGAGCTGACAACTTAATCAAATCATCGGCAATAAGAACTAGCAACAAAGCTGTGAACTGTAAGCGAGAGGATGGAATCACCTCCATTCTTGAACAGCTTCAGCCAAAACGACCGGTCACGTAATCCTGTGTTTCCTTCTGAGAAGGTGCATTAAAAATATGATCCGTATCATTGAATTCAACTAAATAGCCTACTTTCCCTGACCCTCCTTCCACAGCCTCTGCATTAAAGAAGGCAGTTGAATCACTCACACGAACTGCTTGTTGCATGTTATGGGTAACAATAATAATTGTATAATCTTTTTTCAACTCATGCATCGTTTCCTCGATTTTTAATGTAGAAATAGGATCGAGAGCCGAGCAAGGCTCATCCATGAGAATCACTTCAGGTTGAATTGCAATCGTACGTGCAATGCATAAACGCTGTTGTTGGCCACCAGATAGAGAGTTTCCACTCTCCTTCAACTTATCCTTGCATTCATCCCATATTGCGGCTTGGCGCAAAGAACGTTCAACCAATTCATCCATATCTCCCCTATATCCATTGATACGGGCACCAAAAGCAATGTTTTCATAAATACTTTTTGGAAAGGGATTTGGTTGTTGAAAAACCATCCCAATTCGCCGCCTCACTTCAACTGGATCAACCTCCGGAGAGTAGAGATCAGCACCATCAAACAGAATTCGTCCTTGAAGAGTACATCCCTCAATCAAGTCATTCATTCGATTCAAAGAACGCAAAATTGTTGATTTTCCGCAACCCGATGGTCCAATGAATGCCGTAACTTTACCTCGTGGAATATCACAATAAACATTTTTAATCGCTTGATAGTTTCCATAACAAATCGTGGCATTCTGAATCGATATACAGATGTCATCATTTGATGGAGGAACCTTAACGAGCTGAGAGAGTGTCATGGATTAAAACTTAGGCTCAAGAGAAGAAGAACACATTTGTATCGTCATCATCTCATTTATTGGTGACCCTGCTCAACCATCGAGAAACGAGATTGAGAACCAGAATGAATACAACAAGGACAAATGAAGCAGCCCATGCCAATTGATTTTGTACGTCGTAAGGTTGACTGGAAAAATTATAAATTAAAACGGACAACGTAGCAATTGGTTCCAAGATGCCAGTTGGCCAGAACGGTGAAAACAATGCGGTGAAAATCAACGGCGCCGTTTCTCCCGCGGCTCTGGCTATGGACAACACCACACCTGTAGCAATGGGAGTGAAGGCTTTGGGAAGGGTGACCTGACTGACCGTGACGAAACGGGATGCCCCAACGCCAAAAGCAGCTCTCCTTAAGTCGTTGGAAACTAGCTTTAGTCCTTCGTCAGTGGTCTTCACGACAGTCGGCAACATCAAGACAGAGAGTGCTGTTCCACCTGCAATCGCACTGAATGTATGACCGAACAGAAGGCGAGTGGAAACGATCACTCCGTAAACTAACACAACAGCAATGATGGAAGGAACTCCTGCAAGCACATTGGTACCAAAGCGAATAAATTTTGAGAAACCACCTCCTTTTGAATATTCTGCTAGATAAATACCTCCTCCTACTCCAACAGGTATGGCAATCAATGCCGCAATTGTTGTAACAATGACGCTTCCAATAATTGCATTACCAATTCCTCCACCTGAAATCCCTGGTGGAGGTGGAAGTTGAGTAAAAAGAGATAGGTTAAAAGTTGAGACACCCTTGATCAAAATGTAAACCAGTACCGCAATCAGGGGAAGGACAGAGAAAAACGCAAACAGACCGGCTAAAGCAGACAAAAGCCGACTGGTAATGTTCCGTTGACGCCAACTCTTGAAGCGGAGATCAGGAACTCCTTGAACAGACCTAGAAATTGAAGAGTAATTCATAGATTAGTACTTCAAACTGAGCTTTTTAACAAGCCACTGTGCAAAAACATTGACGAACAATGTTAGAACCATTAAGATAAATGCTGCATACATTAATGAAGACAACTGGCCAACATCGGCCTCGCCAAATTGATTGGCAAGCATGGCTGAGATTGTATTTCCTGGTGCCAGCAATGACCAGCTGAATACGTTTGAATTGCCGATAATCATTGTGACTGCCATCGTTTCACCCATCGCGCGACCGAGCGCCAGCATCACCCCACCCACAATTCCAGAAATTGCAGCTGGCAGGATGACATTAATAATGGCACTCCATCGTGTTGTTCCAACTCCATATGCAGCTTGTCTAAGGCTGATCGGAACTTGATTCAGTGAATCTCGAGAAATAGCAGTAATGATGGGTAAAATCATCACTACCAATATGAGAATTGCTGGCGCAATACCAGGACCCAATGGCTCGGTACTAAAG
>WTGE01000412.1 GCA_011525445.1 Synechococcus sp. CO36386bin_37 | reverse complement strand
CCCTGCAACCCTCGAATAATTTGCATTCCATTCAAATTCTCTCTGCTTAATTGCTCCCTGCTCGATTGCGTCTTTGGTTTCAGCTACCCAGGTGTCAATTTCTTGCGCCTCTTTCAGTAGGTAGTCGATTGGCTCCGGCGCTGGTGGTCTTTCTTCAAATTGATCACCAGATACCTCTACCGTCGCCAGTACTTGAGCTCCCCAGATCAGATGCCCATCATGGATCCCTTGGAATTGTGTTGGTGCACCAAACGCATTGGTCAGGCTTGTGTTGGCAACTTCTGGTGCGAGATCCCCTAGGATTTCTTCAGTTCCGTTAGCCAGAAAGTAGTAGGTTCCAGGTTCTGTGAATGCTTGTTGAACAGTCATTCGATTTCCTGGTGCTATTACAGGAGTTTCAGTAACGAACTGCATTCTCTGAGATACGACTCCGGCAGCATCTCCGTCAACCGCAATCACTTGGAAGTCCTCTAGGGACAAATCGCCTTGATGTTCTCGTATTAATTGAATGACAAAGTGAGAATTGACTGATTCATTTAAAAATCCAAATACATTCCAGGCCCCTGTCTCAACATTGAGAGTTGGATTGTATTGACCATTAACAGTGTGAATTATATTTTCTGTTGGGGTGCCTGCCAGACCTCCACCGTAGGCAAAGGGAGTACCCGAAGGATCCCCTCCTGGGGTTGTCGGGGAATAGTAATCAGGTTTGAAGTTATATCCAATGTATGCGGCATCTGATTTAGTGTAATATTTGGTTCCATCGATTTCTGTATAGATTGGTGGAGTTCCAATTCTGTAGGCTGCGCCATTTGGATCCTGGTTCAGAGGATCTGAATCCGATGCAGGCCGTTCCTCTTGAAGCAGTGATTGAGTTTGGACTGCCATCCAGTAGAAGGAATTATCCACTGGGCTGAATTTGTCCAGATCTGCAGCCTCTTCTTCAGATGCCAGGACGAGTAAGGTCCCCGCCAAGCCATTTGAAACTTGTAAATTAGTCGCGCCGTGAAGATGTGGGTGGTACCACTGGGGGCCAACAAAGTGGCTTTCAGGGATTTTGATTTCAGTTTCCCAGGACTCACCTGGCGGAAGTGAAAATAGCACGTTATCGCCTGCCCCTTGTGGACTAACATGCAATCCGTGTGTATGGAAATTGGTATCAGCAGCAAGTTCAAGCCCGCTTCTGTTTTCTAAATCATTGACAAGCCTGATCTTGAGCGTATCTCCCGGATCTACTACAAGCAGTGGGCCAGGGCTAATCCCGTTATAAGCTTGAAAGCCATCGTCATACGCTGTGTCATTGTCTGCAGTACTGCGCGTCAGTACTCCTAATCCTGGAATTGCGAGTTCATCGAGGTCTGAAAGCCTTAGTTCAATATCCAGAATGTCTGAGTCTGGTCCCCAGCTTGAGTAATAACTTCCATTCGGCCCCTCTTCTGAATATATTCCATCTCTGTAGTTTTTGTTGCCTTGCTGCCACTGAAGCCAAGGACTTGTGTAAACAAGTTTTTTGTCATGTTGTGGCAGAACTTTCAGGTAGGCTTCCGGATCGAAACCCTGGCTCCATGATGAGTGATTCTCCGAACCAATGATGTAAGCATCTGAAAGGGACATGAGGCCAATGGCATCTAATCAATGGTAGCCAAATCTAATCATCAGGAAATTTTAGAATATGATAAAAATTTGTTGTTTTCGGTGCGTTTGTTGATGTTTGTTTATCCCTGCGGCCAGGAATAATCTGTACCATTGAGGCGATTGTACTGTTGCTGGGCTTCTTTGAAATTCTCTTTGCAGATCGATCTCACTTGGTTGAACTCAAGCTGTTCTCCATTCGGACCTTTGACATAGATTAGGCACCAGCCATCGAATGAATCAGGAAATTTGTCAATTGCAAAATCTTCAGAGCCACTTGCACCTGGAGCGTCTTGCTGTTTGCGATGAACCTTGACTTCTGTTAAGCCTCTTCTATGCGATTCTGCTTCGAGTTTCAATGCAAATTCATTGACATCTACGTCGGATCGCAGGAAGAACGATAAGTGCGAGACATTTGCGAATCCCACACTGGTAGAGATTGCTTTATATACGTTCGGTGCCCATTGGTCTTGCTGCGCTTGCCTAAAATGCAAAAGTTCAAGAGTTGTATTCCCAAATTGTATAAAGCGAACATCCAGGGCGTCTTTGCTGCCATCTCTTAGGTCAGGAATCCCGCCATCTTCAGCAGTCATATCATTTTGTTTTGCCTTTAATTCATCCTGTTGAAATAGCAGATTATGTAACTCAACGCCGTAGAAGCCATCTCCCCCGACCGCGAGTCGCCCGCCAAGGATATCGATGTAAAAAGTCAGTGATTTTTTAAGGTCTGGCGTCGTTATTCCAAAATGCTGAATACCTTGCAGGTAATGGCCTAGAGCTGATGGAGATTCTTCCTTATCAACACTGTAAAACTGCATTTTCAGCTAGATGCTTCCCCAAGCATAGTTCTGACTGTTTTGAGTGGCAACTGCTCCCCTGTTTTGTCAACTTCTCTTTACACCTTTTGCGGCTCTGGTGCGTTGCCGTCCGTTGATTAATGCATGCTTCATTCTTCTGTATTGATGCTGCACCACTTTTTGCCTGCTTTGTGTGTTACCGCTAAGCTTTCATCAGACACGTCTTGTCCATGCCATCCTCTTCGCGTTCTCCCGAAGTCGTTTTCTATGTCCCGCTTTGGAAGCGTGACGGTATCACTCTTGCGCAGTTTGATGATTATTGGCGTGATGTTCATGGTCCGGTCTGTGCACGTTTGCCTGGGCAAATGGAGTATTGGCAATTTCATCTCTCTCCGTATGAGGGCGGGCTCTTCCCTGCGGTTGATGGGTGCCCTGTCAACAATGTTCCTGAAGATCAATTCATGGGAGTCGCTGAGCTGACTTTCTCCTCGGTGGAGGATCGGGCCACATGGTTCCAGGCATCTACGATATTGATGGATGATGAGCACAATATCTTTAGTAAAGCAATTGGTTATACAACCTCATTGGGGAACACTGTCACCCTGATCGATAATCTTTCGGAGCCTTATCCTAATGGCATTATTTCCGAAATTCGTTATCACGTGATGATCCGCAAAGCGGATTCTGCATCTGTTGATCAGTTCCGCTCATACATTTCAGATCAATTGATGACCTCGCTTTCTTCTCTGAAAGAGGTGGCTAAGCTGCGTTATCACTTGTTTGATGAAATTGATCTCTCGCGCCCTGATGCCCAAGGAGTAGAGCATGTTGAAAAGCCTGGTAAGGATTACCATGCTTGTTTTGAGATTGCTTTTG
>WTGE01000157.1 GCA_011525445.1 Synechococcus sp. CO36386bin_37 | reverse complement strand
AGCCAACACAGTCAATCCAGTCACTGTGAGTGTTGTCTATCCCGCGGATGCCACCCCCGGACATCTGCTGAGTGTGGTTCCCGTAACCCAGCTCGCCATGCTTCGCCGGCGAGAAGAAATGCTGAAAGCGGCCAGACAGGCTGAAGCCGCTGCAAAAAAGAGAAAGGTGGTTCCCAACACTCCGCCACCAGCGATCAATGCCAAGCCTGCGCAAGCATCACCACGACCTCAACCTGTGAAAAGGACCACTCCCAGACCAGCACCACCCTCTACACCTCCTGTTCTCATCGCGCCCTCAGGTGGTGTCAAGTCATTCACTCCAGCCATGATCATGCCCCAGCGCGTCAACCAATCCTTGGAGCAGCGCTACCGCGAGGCCATTGAGGCACAACAGGACTGGTTGCGTCGACGGCAGTCTCGATAGGCTTCGATCATTGTCTTTAACTCAGATCGTCAGGGCTGGCTGAATGGGGCGTCGGATCACACTTGAGCTTCCTGACCGTCTCGTTGATCGCATCGACGAGCTGAAGAAAGAGTGGTGCATCCGAGCCAGAGGCGACTGCCTGACGCGATTGCTGGAGGAAATCTGGACCGATGAGACCGATCTCGAACCTGAGCTGGAGCACGAGGTTGACCGTGAACTCGAGGATCGGCTCAAGGCCGATTCTCAGGAGGATCCAGCAGAGATGGCGCGAGAAGGATGCCTGAATGCGACGGTTGGTTCCGATCAATCCAGTGCAGATCGTCAGGGATCTGAACCCTCCTATCTCGAAGACAAAGCCATCGTCCTGGTGAGTCGCCGTTTGGAAACCAATGATCGAAACGCAGCATCGATCAAGGCCCAAGAGAGCCAGGACCCCAAGATCTCCCAGAGCAGACGTCAAGGCATCGACTTGCCTGGGTTTGTCCGCACCCGAACACAAGCGATCCGAACCAGTCTCCAACAACCCAGGGATTCACAACAACGCGACAGTCCTTTTGTCCCCGTCGTGAGTCTCGACTATCTCAGTGCTTGCTGCAAGGAAGCACTCAGTCATTGGACCACTCTCTATGGATCGAAACCAGGGGCAACGGTTCTGGAAGCCGTGATGCTGTGGATGGCCCGTGATATCTGGCCCCAATTGGATGGCAGCGAAGGACGGACGTTCACCTGGAGTCAGATCAACCAAGCGATGCAGGGCATCTGCACGGACTGGTCTGTTGAGTCCCCCCAATTTGAACACGTGATTGTTGCGGCGGCTGCCCTCGAGGATCCCTTTGCCGCAGGCAGCCTGACCGATCGCATCCCGACCTTGATTCGTCGGTTTGTGAACCGCTTCAAACGCAGTCGCCGTGTGACCTCGTTTGAAACCCTGGAATCGACGATGACGCTGCATGGTGCGCTCCGCTTACTGGGGCTGCCCACGCAAGCAGGTGCATCACTCACATTGCGAGCGATCCGAGACACCTACAAGAAAAAAGCCATCGAAGCTCATCCAGATGCCGGTGGCTCCACGGACGACATGAGACGGCTCAATGAGGCTTATCAAATGCTCAAGGAGCTGTACAGAGACAAGGAGTCAATACCATCTTAAACGAGACTCGAGCCGAGACTCAGAGTGAGACCGAAGCAAGTCTCACGAGACCAAGCATCGAAACGGCGGGCGGACCAGCAACGACGCGATCCCGTTTTTCCATTGTTTTAAATGAAAGACCCAACACTTCAGACACAGCCATCCATTAAAAACCAACAAAATCCACCCGTTTGCCGATCACAGACCTTCCAAAAACACAGCTGAAAGCCTGATCCAATCGGTCCAGACGAGCCAGAAGGATGTCCAGAGCCCGCTGGACCAACCTTAAAAGGAGTCATATCAAGACATTAGAAGTTTGCGTACCTGCTGTAGACACAGTGACGCAAGCCCGCCTGGGCCAACTCGCATCCGTTCTGACCCAACCGCGCGCAGCAAGATCGGCCCCAGCCAACCAGGATTGCGCCAACCCAATCGGAGACGCTCTGAAATCTCAACTGAGTCTCAGTTCAGGACTTAAAGCAAGACTCAGCTGAGACAACTGCACACGTTGGTCTTCCATCCCTGGCCTCCCGCCAGAAGGGAACAAAAGAACACTTCCGCTGTCGATTGCTTCGGGGCCGATGCAATGCCCAGGACAGCCAGACCAGGTCATTCATGAATCTCAGTCAGCGCAAACAAGACCCAAAACAAGACTCATTCCTGGTCTCGTCTGAGACAAGCAAACATCAGAGTGTTGTGAACGGCATAAAAAAAGCCGCCCGTGAGGGCGACCTTTGCATTCCATGTTGAGCATGAGGCGTCATGTGGATGTTTGCATGCCCTGGATCAGGTAATCGAAATAGGGGGCTGCCAGGGATTGCTGCTGTTCAGACAGCAAGGACAAGGATGCTTCTCGCATGCAACGCATGGCTTCCACCATGCCGGGCATGGGAACACCCAGACTGTTGTACATCTCGCGGGCGCCCACAAGGCCGATCTGCTGAATGAGTTCAGTGCTTCCTGCAAGCACTCCGTAGGTCACCAGGCGCAGATACCAGCTGTAATCACGAAGACACTGAGCTCTCTGCTTCTGGCCGAACGCATTTCCGCCCGGTGCCACATATTCAGGTTTTCGGCTGAACAGCTGCTTGGCCGATTCATCAATGATTTTCTTTTCGTTATCCGTGAGAGATCTCACAACAGACAAACGAATTGAACCTTGATTGAGGTAATCAACCATGGATTGCAGCTCACCGCTGCTGGGGTAACGCAGATCATCATCCGCTTTGAGAATCAGATCCCGTACAACGCTCATGTCAGCTGGCAAGCTTGAATCAGTTTAAAGCTAACAATTGCATTGCATGGAGTTGCAGTGACTGGTGTTACGCCTTCGCAATGGGCCAGCTCTTGAGCGACACCCTTTCAGCTGGACAGATCATCACCGTTGTGGGATCGGATCTCAATCACCAGGGCCTTGGGCTGGCGCGCTGGAATCGATGGGTGATCGTTGCTCCAGGATTGCTTCCCGGTGAACAGGCCCAGGTCCAGGTGCTGCATCGCAGGAAGACGCAATGGGTGGCGCGCCATGTCAAAACCCTTGTTGCCGCTCCTGGATCGAGACAAGCTCCCTGCATCCTGGCCAAAGACTGTGGGGGTTGTTCTCTCCAACACCTGGAGGAAAGCGTGCAGGCGAACTGGAAACGCTCCCATCTGGAACAGACCCTGCAACGCATCGGCCAACTCAGGGTGACGGTGCCGGCACCACTGGAGGTGGACGACAACAACCTCGGTTACCGCAACCGTGCCCTGATTCCGCTGC
>WTGE01000062.1 GCA_011525445.1 Synechococcus sp. CO36386bin_37 | reverse complement strand
CCATCGAGGTCCTGCACGATCAGCAGGTCATCGACGGCGGCCAGTTCCTGCAGCAGCTCTTCAGACGTCAGACGTGGCATACGTTTTAACCAAAATGGGAATTCAAGAAAAAATGACCGACATAGATTTAGAGCACTTTTTAGCGTGGAATTGCAAGCTCAACGAAGCGACTGTGCACACGAATCGACGCCATCCAAACAAAAGCCGACACCGTGGAATACAAGCTCAGCTTATGCTGCATATAAGTGATGCAAATACCGCCAATACCGCATCGCCCCTCCACAAAGTAATCCACAGCTTTGAAAAGATGTGGTCAAATCGTGCCAAAAATGGGCCTAATTGAGCCCAAAATGGGCCAAGTTGAACCACAAATTGCCAAAGCGGCAAAAAACTGTGGAAAAAACCAGCGGCAGACTTCCCAGGCGAAACGTCAAAACATGCCTTGAGCTGCAGTATCAAGCGCTAGATTGATTTCGCACACCGCAAATACATTTATGCAAAAGGACCAAGCATCAAAGCCGCAGCAAACCCTCCTGAAATCTCGCCAATTACCTTGAGGAATCAGATTTCTCGTCTGCATGATTTCAAGAAGCAATAGCTCAACAGAGACGCCACTTGAGTGAACAAATAGGGCGGCATGCATCTCAATCAACAACGAATCATCGAGGCAGGACAATGAATTCTGAGCAAATTTGGTTGCCCACCTCTGCAGCCGTAAGGGTTCTGGGCATCTCCGCCGCAACACTCAAGCGCCGTCGCGACATCGACGGTGGTTTTTTGATTGCGGACGTTGACTGGCGTTATGGGGTGTCAGCGAACTCACCCCTGCTCTGGCGCATAGAACGAATCGGCAAGGCCTTCCATGAGCGTCAAATGCGCTCTCGCCGCCAACTTTTATCTACTGCAGATAGTCATGACTGCTGATCAAAACATCCCATGCCACCCCGAACTCATCGATGAAACGCGATGCAGGCATCGTCACGACGTCATCCCTGTCCCGTCTGCGGACGCATTCATGACGGTGACTGCAGGGTTACCGCAGAAGGTTTCGTCTTTTGTCATACCGCAATCAAAGGATTCAAACGAGGCCAACAACACCCTGAACGAGAATATGTTTATTGCGGACAAACGAAAAGTGGGCATCCCTGCGGAATCTGGAAGCCACTGACCCTTTGTTCTGAAAAGCCTCAGAAGACTGATCGGCCTTCTGGGCTCAAGGAATACACCTTTCGCTTCTGGGATGGATCAAAGGTGCCCGTCAAGCGATTTCGGATGGATCGCCCGGGTGAAAAATCGAAGAAAGGTTGGCGCAAACCTGGCCTTGAAGGGCGGCTCCAAATCGAGATAGCGCCATACCGCTGGCACATTGCCACAGAGTCCCTGGCGGAAGGCGACCTACTGATGATCACCAAAGGTGAGCTCAAGGCGGATCAGCTCGCTACGCGTGATTTACGCAGCATTTCGATCCTTGATCCATCCGAGCGTTTGATCACTGAACTCCGCTCCTTGGCCGCCAGTGGTATCTCAATTGTCCTCTGCCCCGATAGCGACTTAGCAGACCTCACTCAGTGGTACGCCGAGCTCACAGCAGCCATTCCTTCGGCACGCACGTTGATGACTCCAATGCGTGGCATGAATTGGCGACTCCCTCCAGCTGATGGCGGCCTCGGGGTTGAGGATTGGATCAATTCGAGCAACCCAAGCCGGGAAGACATCATCAGAGCCATCACCGATGCTCCTTGGGAACCCGGTGCTGATATCGAGCTCGAAGTAAACCCGACTCCTGCACTCGTCACGCTTGAGGCTGAAGAGCGTGTTCCTGCAGATCAGGCTCTGCTGGCCTACTGGGGAGAAGGGTGGATGGAATCCGATAAAGGGAAGTTCATCCCCACTCCATTAAATGCAGGCTCCGCTCTGGCACACCTGCGTGAGGTACTCCCCACCACTGCAATCCGCCTGAACGTTGTTACGGGTCTGGTGGAGATCAACGGGAGCCCATTCGAGGAAGCCGATCTCGAGACGTTTTACGCCGAAGTCCAGGCCATTGGCTGGGGCATCAACAAGGAAGCCGTTAAGGATTCCATCGTGCGTCTCGCCCTACAGCATCGCTACGACCCGATTCAGGAATATCTAAATCACGTTGCAGCAGCACCTGACATCGAACCGGTTGATATCGACAGGATCAGCACCACCTACCTCGGCACAGCTGAGCCGGATTTTGACCTTTACATGAAGATCGCATTGCTCGGTGCCGTCAAGCGACGCTTTGAGCCCGGCTGCCAGTTCGACACTGTCGTGACACTTGATGGTGATGGACGCATTGGTAAATCCGCAGTCTGGATTGCACTGGCATCACCCGATTGGCATACCAGCAGCGATGCCGAATCCGACAAGGATTTTCTGTTGATCCTCCACCAGGCATGGATCTACGAGCAGGCTGAGCTTGATTACTTGACAGGTAAGCGGCAAGTCGGGCAACTGAAGAACCTGATCACCACCCGCAAAGACACAGTCCGCGCTCCCTACGGCAAGGGAATGGAAAATCGCAACCGTCAGGGAATCATGGTTGGAACCGTTAACGGTGCGTTCCTCCAGGGAGATGAAGCGCTGCGTGGTCGTTTCCTCGTCATCCGTTGTCCTCAATCTTTCAAACGCGGTGAGCGAATCGACTTCCACAAGGTCGCGGCTGATCGTGATCGCATCTGGAAGGCAGCTGTTGTCGCCTTCCGCAAAGGGGACACAACATTCCTAAGCCCTGAGCAACTGGCGACAGCCAGCGATCGAAATCTTCAAGGATCAGAACAGGAGCACATTTGGATTGGGCCGATCGAACGCTGGTTGAAGCAGCCAGTCAATGCTCGCGGTCCCCATGCAACTGATGACATCCTCATCGGTTCAGGAGTCCGCACTGCTGAGCGATTGTCTCGAGCAGATCAGCAGGAGCTCTCTCGATGTATGGGACAAATCGGCGGATGGGTCAAAGATCGTGAGCCCACACGGCACAACGGCCGGAAAACCCGCTTTTGGCACAAAGCCGAGATCTGAGTTGGGACAAATGGTTGAGACGCTTAGATGCCAACTGGTGCAGTACTTTTTCTGATTTGTCCCTATGTCCCTATCTATAAAGGGATAAGGGTAGAGAGAGTAGGAGGAAAGGGGATGGTAGAAGGTAAGCATTTAGTTTAGGGAAATTTGGGACTTAGGGACACTCTCTTGGCCGCTTCATGGCATCTGGAAGATCAAATCTGCTGCTTAATTGTGCATTACTTAACATGCCACCGCAATGGCCTCTGAACGCCCTTATCAATGTTCTA
>WTGE01000287.1 GCA_011525445.1 Synechococcus sp. CO36386bin_37 | reverse complement strand
CCCGGCGGAACAACAACCGATCAAACGCGAAGCAGGAGGCCGAACCACCACAAGACCCATTGCAGGCGCTTGGCTACCGCAAGTCATCCGTTGCGCTCGAAGTCATCGGTTCGTTTGGCGGTTTGCAGACCTTCTTGCAACGGATGGAAGCGCTGGAGTTGCTTGTCGAAAGCAGTGAACTTGAGCTCGAGGCTGTGGTCGATCAAGAAGCTGCTGATTCAGCTCCGTCTGCAGCTGTTCGCACTCAGCTCAATTTGAAGCTGAGCTTTTACGACTTGGCTCCCGTAGCTAATCCCCTGGGGAATGGCTCTAAGCCGTTGAAGTCTTGAGGCTGGTGTATCTCGTACCTATCGATACCATCCACGTAGAACCTTTTGAGACAACAGCAGGGTGAGGAGGTTGGTGATTCGACGCATGCTGCCTCTAGCAATGGCATTGGGGATCAGTGTTCCCACCATTGAGCTATTGGCGTTTATCGCCGCCCCGCAGGTGGTGGCTCAATCATCTGTTGTTTTGAAACTGCGCCGTTTGGGTGACCGTGTTGATGTGGTCGTCGATGGTGTGTCGGCTGATGCGCGCGTCGTAAGCCAGAGCAGTTCCCAAACGCAGTGGAGTGGCCAATTGCGAGCTGCAGCTCCGTTTTCGCTCCGCAGATCTCAGGAAGTTGGGTTGGCCAAAGCTGGCCTCCAATCAATCCGCCTCAGCGCTAACAATCAAGGCGGGTTAGAGCTTGTCGTGAAGGCTTCGCAGGGGATGGTCTTGCCCGATCCACAGATTCGAGTGGATGGCAACAGTCTGATCGTCTCATTTAAGCGCTTGCAGCGCCAAACAATGGCTTTGACGAGTGGACGGCTTGACTTGAGTCGGCCTGGCCGTGTTCAACAGCCTGCTGTCAGCCCCCCCTTACGGGCCCGGGCATCGGCCCCGCCGTTGGGAGACATGGCGGTGGGCTCGATGCTGCTCAATAACCGTAGTTATGTGTCGGTAAAGGGGCCTCCAGTATCCCTGACCTTGAACAACGCACCAGCCAAAGACACCTTGATGTCGTTGGCTCAATTGGGTGGTTATGGCTTTGTCTATGTGGGCGATCCCGCTGCTAAGCCTGATCCGAATGAAGAACAGGTCAATCCTGTTGGCGTGACGATGGTTTTCCGGAATGAACGTTTTGATCGGGTCTTCAACGGCGTGCTCTTGGCGTCAGGTCTGCAAGCCAAGTTAGATGGCAACACGCTGATGGTTGGCGTGGCGATCTCTTCGAAGACATTCGGCCCTCAGATGTCGAAGGTGTTTCGTTTGAACCAGGTTTCTCCGGAACTAGCGGGCAAGTATTTGGGTAGCCTTGGGGCAGATATCAAACAGGTGTCGAAAAGCACGACTCGTTCAAGTCAGAACGAGACTGATGACACCGGTTTTCAACAATCATCGAAGGGTACAAGCACTTCGACGACGAGGGATGTGGTGACTTCCTTTGGAGCATCTGAAGGGCCATTGCTGGGGCTGAACGGGACGACAGATGGTCGTTTGGGCACAATCACCTTGATTGGTGATTCAAGGCTTATCGCTGTCGCTGAGAGCTATCTCAAGCAAATTGATTTGCGTCAGAGGCAGGTGGCATTAAGTGTCAAGATTTTGGATATAGCCATGTCGAATGATTCTCAAATCAATAACAGTTTCGCCTTTCGCTCGGGCAATGCGTTCATTGTGAGCAATAACGGCCAGCTTCTCGCCAATTTTGGGACTTACAAGCCGCCGGGTGCTGAAGCGGGTGGACTGCCTGGTCGTTACAGCGCTGTCGAAGGGACAACTCCTCTCTCAGGAACCGGTTCACTTACAGGTGGCTCAGGTTTCCTTGACATGCCAAATAAAAAATATCCGCTTGGTGGGTCAACAACCAGCGGTTCTGGCGGCCCAGGACCTTATCGGCCTGACTTTGGAACGTATGACAATCCTCTGCAGCCTGGTGTCAGCGAAGTCGATGATGACAAGGTTACATATAAACCTCCCACGCGTTTTCGTTACCCAGTTAATGAGTTGTTTGATTTTTTGACAGCTCAAATTCAGTCAACGTCTACCAAGGTTTTGGCGAGCCCTACGTTAATCCTTCAGGAAGGCCCCGAGGAAGTGACAGGTGAGACTGGTGGTATCGGCCGTAAGCGTTCCAATGAGGCTGTAGTGTCAGTTGGTACGAGCTTGGTAACATCTTATAAGGTGAATGCTGACCAGAACGGAAATAGTTTTTGCACGCCTGTTTTTAGTAATGCGGGTTTAACTTTTGGGGCGCGTGTAGACAAGATTGACGATAATGGTTTTGTTACTTTTTCAATGTCTCCTGAAATATCCGCCGCCGTCGGTTCTCCTGGCGTAATTGCTAATTGTGGCAACATATCTACTATCAATAGTCGAACTCTTGATACTGGAAAAATTCGTGTTCGTGACGGTCAAACCCTGATTTTGACGGGCGTGATTTCTGACTCCGATGTTCAAGCGGTGACGAAATGGCCGATCCTTGGGGATATTCCCTTGATTGGGCAATTCTTTCGTAGTTCCGGCGGCGACCGCGCCAAGAATGAGCTAGTTATTCTCGTTACGCCGAGAATTATTGATGACACCCAGGGTGGTAATTATGGTTATGGCTATCTTCCCAACCTCCCTGCCGCGAGGCAGGTGATGAGCGGAAGCTAGAGCCCCAGTCCTAGCGGTATTAGGGCTTTTGCTGCAATCGGCCCAAGAATTCGCATTGCAGTTATTCCGCCGTGTAACAGTTGACCGCCAATTCCTCGGCCTTCACTGGGGGCGTTGTTTTTAAAGCGTCGTTTTTGAACGGTTTCGGCTGCAATCGTTAGTTGAGTCGCCCACTTATCAGCTCCTCGTGTTCTGTAGATGTCTGCTGCATAGTGGAAATCAGCGGCGGCAAGATCGTCCTTGGCTTGTTCGCTGCGGCTGATGCCTCTGGCTACCCAGCTGAGTGGTTCATTGCGGCCGATGTGGATTGCAGCGCCAAAAAGTTGTTCCGCTTCATGCCAGCGTCCAGCTTGGAATGCTTCCACCCCGGCGTTGTGAAGCTCCGCATGGCTGCGTGTGCCGTTGGCAATCCCTTTTGCTCTTTGCCAATGGGCTTCTTCAAGAGCCTGAGGGCTCAGTCGGGCTCCGCTCAGATCAGCCTCTCTGAGATCAGTGCCGTACAGCCGACTCCCCGAGAGATCTGCTCCGCGGAGTGAGGCCCCTCTCAGGCTGGTGAAGCTCAGATCTGCTCCGCTGAGATTGGCCCCATCCAATTGCGCTTGACCCATATTTGCGCGCATTAACTTGGCGTTGCGCAAATCGGCATCCCGCAGGTC
>WTGE01000088.1 GCA_011525445.1 Synechococcus sp. CO36386bin_37 | reverse complement strand
CTTCAAAAAGGAAAAGCGGATGTCTATATTTCCTTGAATGCGCCAGCCGGAAGTTTCACAAGACAGAAAGCACAAATGACTGGTGAGCGATTGTCAACTGTCCTGGACTCTCTAGGCGTTCAAGAAAGTGATATTCATTTCAGGATCATTCCAGTGAAATTTTTTCACTATGAAGAATGACCAGCAGCACGCCAATCAAATGCGCCTTTGTCGTTTGAGGCCGAAACTATTTATTTGAGCGCTTCCTTGCGGGCTTCCAGGATCGGCAGCATCTCAGCGGCTTTGCGGCCAGCAGGGCTATCGATGCCGTGGAATTCCTGACGCAGATGCCAGCGGTGAATCAGCCGATCGAGCAGGTCTCGCTCAGTCATGAGGCCACATCAACACTGCCCGCACCGTACGAGCCACAAAGCCCGAGAGCTCAAGCTTCGCTGGAATCTCTCCATACCTCTGGTCGTCGGAATTGCAGACAAGGCGGTTATCGACCCTGCAACGGCTAGACGAGCTAAGCGAGCTCGCGCAGCTTTTGCTTGTGCAGCTGCAGGTAGGACTGCCAGAGCTCACGGCCCTCCCGGCTGAGGTAGGGGCTGGTGAGCCTCTCAACGCAGTTGGCGATCTGAGCTTGGTGCCATTCGGGGGTATGCGCTTCGTCCATCGGTGCTGGCGCGGTCTTTTGTTCTAGAGCGTTTAATGCGGTGCTGCTGAAACTGTGATCCAAGGCAATCTGATCAAGCGCAGCCGCTGTGTTGACGGCTGCTGACTCAGCTTTCAGCCAAGTTTTTTTTCTAAAGGGCACAAATCCCTAGCCGTAGAAAAAGCACGGTGGATCTAGCTTTTGAGCTCCCTACCGAGATGACCAAGCTCCTTGCCTTCGCTGCCATTACAGGCCTTGGACTGACAGCAAGCACGATGCCGGCGCAGGCTGGCTCAGTTTGTTATTGGGAAAACGGCCGCCAGATTTGCGCGAGTCGCAATGTGGCCCCGCGCCGCAACGTGGACGTGCGGGTGAATGGCAACACCGGCGGCGCTGCGGTGCGCGTTCAAGGCCCAGGAGGCACCAAGGTGCGCGTCTACCGCTGAGGCTGCAGGGGTAGGGGCGTTCTACTGACCGCCGTAGAACGCCCAAGGAATTCCAAATGACACCAGGTCGTAGGGGTTGCCAGGCAGCAAGCCAATGATGGCGAGCTCTTGATCGTCGAAGGCCTCTTTCGACTTCACAACAAAACTGGCGGCATCAGAAGCCGACCACAGCGGAGACCCCAGCGCACGCTCCTCTTTGTAGGTCTCAAAGAGCTGAGCAAATTCCTCGCCATTCTCCGCGTCATTGAGCATGTGCTCCAGGGCCGCATCCGAGCCTTGGGTTTCATAGAGCTCAAACAACTTGTGCATCAACGGATGATCGGCTGTTGTCGACACCCGCAAAATATTGCCGATGGTTCCCACCGCCGAGATGTGGAACCGGTGGGGCCGCTTGCGCGCATCAATCACGGCCACTGGCAAATTCATATCCCAGCGCCCATGGGCGCCAACATCCAAAGCAAGGCCTTTCAGCTCTGTGCTGTGCTCACTACAGAGCTGTTGAACTCTCTCGGTTTGATCCATGCACGCAAGCCAGCTCTGAACTCATGGACCGGGGCACGCTGACTTAAAGCTGATCATCTGGCGCGGGTCTGAAGCGCGAGAGATCGGTCTGAGCGGTCACAGACTTGTCTTCGATATGACTGTCCTCATCGCAGTGGATGTCGATGTAGTGGAACGCGTCGTCAGAGGAGTAGCAGCAAGCAACCTCCTGATAGCTGCCATCAACTGAAGCGGAGGCGTCCATCACGACCCAGCGTTCCGTGCGTACAGGCATGGGTGGTCTTGCGACTAGATCAACACTACGAGTCTGTTTTTTGGGCTTAAGGGGAGATAACAAAACCACGGCTATTAGGCGGTTCTGCTCATGTCTCTGTAGCAGCTCGAACATAGACAGTGAACAGGACACTCTCTGGGTCTTTTGGAGTGTCAGCCGAGGTTGGTGTTGAACACCGCCCGGTGGTGAGGGAGCACCTGTCCCATCGGGCAGGTGCTTTTTCATGGCATGAACCTAATCAGCTGCTGCCGCTTCCACCGATGGCCACATCGCTGCAAACTCGGCATCGCTCACCACAGCGCTCACCTCGAACTGGATGCCAAACCCCTTAATCCAAGGACCGAGGTGGGCCCAGACCTTGCCGATATCACTCGCTACAGCGATGGCAACACCGCTACCACTGACTGGCTCACACACGCGGTACTTGAGTTCAAAGCCATCAAAGCGATCGCCAGGTGCTCCGGCATTGATGTACTCGGCAAATCCCGGGCAGGACTCCCACGCCCCATCCACAGTCGGGAACGACCAAACGATCAGATAGTGCTGCATCAAAGCAAGGTCAATACAAGCTTGTTAGCTCGCCCAACACCTCTGCGCTGCTGAGCGAGCTGAAAGGCATCAGGACGACAAATCAATCGGTTGATCCAAATCCATCTGCCATTGGCGCCGGTTGTAAGACGATTGCAATGGCGGCCAAGTCGGACGCTTGAGCGGAACCGACGAAGGTTTTTTCTTGACCGAGTCCTGATCTGCAAACCATTGGTTCGAGAACGCAGCGGTAGCCATGGGCAACCTCGGCAGTGCAAGAAGAGGTCTTGCTTCTGCACCGACCATGAAACAACCGAACTAACCAAGGAGTAACGAAAAAATCAAAACCAGCCAGCATCTGGCTGCTGGCTCGATATCGACGTTGCCAGCCGATCAATCACATCGAAACCAGCCTCATCGCGAGCGCTTGAATGCCCGCCAACACGTTGGCTTCGATCTCTCCAAGGCCATCCAGAGCGTCTTGGGTAATGCAGTCCAAGCTGTTGTCGATCTCCAGAGCAATGGGATCCAAACAGGCTTCCAGCTGAGGATTGATTTCGATCAGCATGGCTGCCTCCCTGCCACAGCTCTTTGTCTGTAACCCAGCAGCAAGGCCGGCAGCCAAACCCTTCCAAGCCAATAAAAACGCCCCGGCGATGAAGCCGAGGCGTTCAACCCTCATGAAAGCTCGGTGTCTCGTTCCCGAACTGCAGTCATTCTCTGAAACCTGAACTGGTCTTGGCAGGGGGCCAACCGAACCGTTGGCGTGCGGTTCCCCGCCAATAGCGACCACCAGCAGCGCCTGCCGCTAGGCAAACGGCACCCCAATCTGATCACAGTCGCCCGTCAAGTCCATCGGCATTAAGGCGCATTGCCTTTGGCCTCTGGCAGGACAAAAGTGTGGGCATCGAACACGGAGGCGCCCAATGGACGACACGCCACCTGAGACATCAGCC
>WTGE01000107.1 GCA_011525445.1 Synechococcus sp. CO36386bin_37 | reverse complement strand
GTTTTCATGCACGTCACCTGCGTTCACGTCCACGTGAAACCTGATCAGATCGAGGCGTTTCGTCAGGCCTCCATCCTGAATCACAAGGAATCCATCCAGGAACCAGGCAATCAACGCTTTGACATCCTGCAGAGCAAAGATGATCCCAGTCTTTTTCTGCTCTACGAGGCCTATGAGTCCGAGGCCGCTGCTGCAGCCCATAAGAACACTCCCCATTACCTCAAGTGGAGGGAAACCGTTGCAGACTGGATGGCTGAACCGCGGAAGGGCGTTCCCTACCAATCGGTTGCACCATGACGTGATGGGTTCATGACGGTTTCGTTTTCCTTTGCAAGGGTCCCTCCGATTCACTGTGGAACGGGAACCCTCAAGCAGATCACTCCCTGGCTGCGCTCACGCAACGCTGAATCGTTGCTGCTGGTGACGGGCCAGTCGTCGCTGCAGGCGATGGGCCAGCTGAGCGTGGTGGAGCGCTTGATTGATGACGCTGGAGCCAGGCATTCCCATCTGGTCTGTGCTGGGGAGCCCAGCACAGAACTGGTGGATCGCACCACCCAGCAGTGGTTTGGCCAGGGCCTTGATGCTGTGATCGGCATCGGTGGTGGAAGCGTGATCGATTGCGGCAAGGCGATTGCCGCAATGATTCCTCATGGGAACTCCGTGCTCGATCATCTGGAGGGTGTGGGCCGTGGTCTGGCCCACAGCGGAATCACCCTGCCTTTCCTGGCGATTCCCACCACCTCAGGAACGGGTGGAGAGGTGTCTAAAAACGCAGTGCTGAGTCATGTGGGCCCTGATGGCTACAAGAAGTCGTTGCGTCATGACAATCTGGTTCCCAGCGCCGTGATCCTGGATGGTTCTTTGCTCATCGGTGCCGCTGCTGATGTGACGGCAGCGTGCGGTATGGATGCCTTCACGCAGCTGCTTGAGCCCTTTCTTTCTCCAACGGCGTCATCGTTGAGTGATGCGATCGTCTGGAGTGGACTTGAGCATTTAGTACCGAATTTGCGGCGTGCCTGCGGAGAGGGTTCAGCCGATCCGCAGGTTCGTCTGAACATGGCCTACGGATCGCTCTGCTCAGGAATCGGATTGGCCAATGCCGGTCTGGGACTTGTGCACGGGCTGGCCGGGCCGATTGGTGGGTGGTTTCCGATGCCCCACGGCGTGATCTGCGGAACGTTGATGGCTGCAGTGCAACAGCAGAACTGGAGGGCTCTGAAACAGCGCGATCCCCACCACCCTGCCGTCGAACGGATGGCCCGTGTTGGTCGTCTGATGCCCGGTGGCGGCAACATCAGTGAGAACGCTGCAGCGGTGGATCACCTCACGGACGGCTTGCTCGATTGGGTCGAGGAACTCAGGCTTCCTCGTTTGAGCGATTACGGCATCACCGCTGCAGATCTGGATCGCATCGTTGAGGCCGCCAGTAACCGCAATAATCCCATCGCACTCTCGCCCTCAGAAATCAAAGCCTTGCTGGAAACAAGGCTTTGATCAGGGCTTTGAGATGATGCAATAACCAAGACACGAATGAGCTTGGGTCATTGTTGAATTCAAGCAACTGCTAAATCGGATTATTATTTTGCTCTTTAGCGGAAGGATTATTGAAAGAATAACTGATTCAGAGCCACTTAGTTCGATGTTATGAATTCAGGTTTTATGGCTCATTGTCGTCGATCGGTTTCTGGACCAGTGCGGAGTCCAGATAGGCTCTCACCTCTACAAATGTAGCTCAGTCGAATCGAACAACCCAGCAGTATCGGTTGTCGAATCGCATTCCGCTCTTGGCGTGGGCATGGGAACGCAACTCCACTACCGCCCAATCACCATCGGTGAGCACATTCTGGATGTGAAGTTGGGTGCCCTCTTGGAGAATTTTGTTGAGCCGCGCAAACGTATGGTCATAAAATTCCTGCTTGGATTGATAATGTCCGGCGAGCGGATGAGTTCCCTCCACGGTCCAGTCAACATTCTCTGAAACACACTCGAAGAATTGTTGTCCATTGCCGGATTCCAGCGGTGCGAAGATACGGCGAACTGTGTCTGCATTGATCGCCATGTGGACTCCTGAAATCATCGATGCATCACTTGGATGCCCTGCACTTCATGATGCCCAGTGCTTCATGAAGCCGCTCGTCTTGTTGGCCAAACGTGAATGAACGGACCGAATGGGTTGGTTGATTGCATTATGAGATCGTATTGATGTTCTCAGTTGGGAGATGTGCTGGCATGGGTTTCATGTGGATAAACATTTAAATAAAAAAGATTGATTAGGTTCTTTGATCGAGAGCTTGGGTTCGCAGATTCTAAGAACGCTATCTTCATGATTTCTGGCAGGAAGAGTCGTCAAATGTCATCGCTTTTGCGAATTGAATAGTACTGGTTGGTGTTAATCAATTTTGCTGGCAGTCTTTGAGCCATCTTCGAAATCCGAGTTTTGGCCCTGAGCTAAGGCATGCTTCGAGGCCCAATAGGGCAATTCGAAGACTGGAAGGCCAAAGGGCCAGCTGGGCCAATCACGATTGGACCTTTGCGCCTGAAGATGACCTTGCAATCGTTGGCGAAATGAACAGTGGCTGTTCGAATATTGACAGATGCAAGTGAGCTGGCCACTTGGGGGTATTGCTTGATGAATTCCGTCATCGCTTCCAGGTCAATGACGTTCTGGTATCGAGGCGGAAGTGCAGTCTGAGCAGGTAAGGATGCACTGATTAAGATGCCGGCAAAGAGTGCGCCCGTGGCAATGTTCAGGTTTGCGGGTCTGCGAACTTCGGCTTTCATGGATTAGGTTCCGATTAACAACAAGGATGGATCAAGAAATTGATCATTTGGATGTTGGTGATGAATTGGCATGAAAGTATGAACATGCGAAGTGCTCTCTTTAGTGGCTCAAGCTAATGTCTAAGCGTGTTTTGATTGGTGCCTGAATGCCTTTGATCTATTGAAGGCTTGAATCAAGCGGTCGCTCCTGCCTTGTCGAGTGCGGTGGCGAATTTTTTGGCATAACGTTCAATCACATCGGCTTTGTCCATGCCGTTAATGATTTTGCGGGCGTGAAAGTAGTCCACGATCTGCCCCTGAAGAGGATCGCCGATGAAGTTCTTCAGAGCCCATCCTGTGAACACCCCGCAAAACATACCGTCAAACATGATCACTGCTGCGTAGCAATCATTTTTCACCGCGTCGGGGTGTTCCGTGAAATCGGGCGCATCAGGAAAGATGGATTGCACTACGCCGGTCATGGCTGTGTAGTTCGCCCGGCCTGTGAGCTGCACAAATCCTCGTCCGTGAAACTTCGCTCTATCCCCAGGCTCGGTGTTGCCAAGATCCGATCGGTTCTCATA
>WTGE01000487.1 GCA_011525445.1 Synechococcus sp. CO36386bin_37 | reverse complement strand
AGGCGTGGTGCACCCCAGCCATCAGTCAGTGCAGGAGCTACCTTTTTAGGCTTGGGCTCAATTATTCGAGCCAACAGCGCGAAGCGGATCCGCTCAGCCGTCACGCTGGCCCCATCGCCCAAAAGCTGGAGATAGCCAGTCTGATCCAGGGCCTCAGCGAAAGCGAGCTGATTCGCAGCAATGGCCACTACCAGGCTCGGCAGGCCAAGACAGGCTCTTTCCCAGGTGGTGGCACCACCGGCGCCAATCGCCAGATCCGCCCGAGCGATTAAACCAGCCAAGCTCGGAAGTGGTCCATGCAGGGTGGTGTGGGGCCTACGGGCCACCAAGTCGGCCACCGCCTGACGGTGGGGGCTCTGAAGCCCCAGCACCACATCCACCGCTAAATCAGCCAGCGCCGGATCTAGCAGCGCTTCCAGCGCCCTGGCCGTGAGATTGGCCGGATCAACCCCACCAAAGAAGACCAACACCCTTCTCAACTCATTGCGCGCTGGGATAAGAGGATGCAGCCGTGCATACTCCGGACTCAGCAGCGCGTAATGAGGACCAAGCAACTGACGACAATGCCGGGGTACTAATTGTTGATACCGAGTTGCTGTAGCTAAACCAAAAAAGTTCTGGTCCAGCAAGCAATCGGCCTGATGTGGACGATCAGCCAAATCATCAATCACAAGCAACCTAGGCCGAAGATGAAAAGGGAGACTAGTAAGAATTATTTGTTCCCAAATGGCATCTAGGCCGTAATGATCTACCACTAACCAACTGGCATGATCCAGGCCTGCAAATTGCAAGGCGTGCAAACAATCAGCTGCATCTTGTTCCTGACTACAGCCCAACCAGGCTGCATAAAGATCACGACCTTGAAGCGAATCGATCTCCCCAATCTCTGTGACTGGAGCTATCTGCTCGGATAAGACCAACACTGAAAACTCATGCTCCAGCACGCTGATCAGATCACCAGACTGACGACGGCAGAGAAAAGTGACCTCTGCACCAAGCCGCTGCAGCTCGCGGGCCAGTGTGCGGCAACGCATCACATGGCCACTACCGATCAGTAGGGATGCATCGCAGCGAATGATGATGCGTGTCATATCAGCTGCCGCAGCAGGCAAAACGCTTCCGCTGCTTCGACACCCACTTGCGCGCCGCGCCAGCGTGCCAAGTGCTCTACAGCCTCGAGGGAGCGGGCATGGGGCCAGTTGCGCATTTCACTTGAGTAGGCCACCAGAGCGTCCCGTTTGCGCTCCCAATGATCTGAAATATCCACAAACCAGTTGGGCTGGAAAGCTGGCGCAGACCCTGGTGGCTGCCATTCCGTGCTGCTGGCCACCTCAAAACTGAGCAACTGCTTCACCACATTGGCCGGTGTAGGCCTGCATGCCGTCACCACCGCCTCATGCAATCGACGATGGTCCACATTCACATCACCAGCATGATGGACGTACACACACTCTGGTTGATGGCGCTCGACGCATTCTTCAATGCGCTTGATGAGGTCAAGACGATCCAAAGAATCCAGACGGTTATCTGGAAGATCGAGGAGTTCCACTCCCGCTGCGCCAAGGATTGATCCAGCCGTTTGTGCAGCTTTAGCCAAGGCTGAAAGTTCATCTTGAACTCGGGCTCGATCGCGCTTTTGCTGTCGTGACGTTGAGCCCTCGGCAACGATAAGAACCTGCACTTGATGGCCGAAATCAGCATGCCGGGCAATGGTTCCGCCGCAACCCAGCACTTCGTCATCGGGATGGGCAGCGACCACCAAAACATGATTCATTGCATCCAGAGCCATAACCCAACTCACCCTTCAATTCAGGCGTTTGAAGCCGCCGTGGCAGACAGGACCTTCTAAGAGGTCCTCCACAGGACGTCCTGCCTCGCACTCAGCAATCAGGACAAAAACTTCATCAAGAGCATCCAGGTACGGCTCCAGCACATCGGGCATATGCGCCAAGCAGGTGTAACAGCTCGTAGAAGCCAAATAGCCCTTTTTGAGCATCTCCTGGGTGATCAGTGTCTTGTAAGCCAATGCCTGAGGGCTCTGAATCGCGAATCCCGTAAGAGCCGGTAAACCGTTATGGCTGATGCACAGCCCATGGCGATCTGCAAGCTCCTGCCAACGGCAACGAAGCTGTAGCCCTATAGATGTGACCTGCTCCCAACTGCGCTCGCGCTCCATCACCTCAAGAGTTTTCAGAGCAGCCGAAGGGCCAATACGTTCCGTCCAGAAGGTGCTGCTAATGAACGTGCTTTGGGCCGCTTCCATCACGCACCGGCGGCCAATGGTGGCCGTAATGGCATAGCCATTGCCGAGGGCCTTACCAAACATCGCCATATCCGGCTCAACGCCGTATTTCAGATGCAGCCCCCCGAAGGTTTCGCGGAAGCCAGAAGTGCATTCATCAAAGATCAGAACGATGCCCCGGCGCGTGCAGAGCTCACGAACACCCTCCAAAAAACCGGGATCTGGAGGGCTACTGCGCTGCACCTCCATCTTTACGGCTGCCAACTCGTGGGTAGAGGCGATGCTCTCAAGTTGATCCAGTCGATTGAAGCTAAACGGCTGAACTGATCCCGCCAAACCACGGGGCACGCCGTTGGGTTCCAGCCCCGGCAGCAGGTGCTCCTCCAATCCAGAGTCGTTCTGAAGGTTCGTGGCCAGATACCAGTCGTGCCAACCGTGATACCCGCAAATAGCGACCGTGTCTCGCCCTGTGGCTGCGCGGGCAATGCGTATCGCGATGGCATTGGCTTCACCTCCGCTGCGGGCAAATCGAGCCATCTCAGCCCAAGGGTGCATATCGACTAAGCGCTCAGCCAGCCACACCTCCTCAGGGCAATTGAGGGTGCTCATGTTGCCGGCAGCCACGGTGGTTGCAACAGCAGCATCCACTTCAGGATGGCCATAGCCGAGGAGGTTGGTGCCGATCCCCATGATGCTCATGTCGATCAGTTCACGGCCGTCAAGATCCCACACACGACAACCCTTGGCACGTGAAAAAAAAGCAGGCCAATGCTCTGGTAGGAACATCTCTGACCGTTTAGAGAGGAGCATGTTTCCCCCGGGGATTACCCGCTTGGCACGGCGCCAAAGCTTCTGTCCTTCCCCCATCGCTGCCCCCTCATTTCGAGAGAATTCGGCATTGGCCGCAAAAAGCTGCGGTTGCTGTTGCGCCAGTTCGAGCACATCGTGCCAACTAAAGTCAGGACAACCTTTGAAGTGGGCCACCACGTCGCGAATCACCTGAAGATCTTCAGGCTCATCGACAGTCCAACGCATCGCCGAATGATCGACGCTGTGTCGTTTTTGGGCCAACCGGCAAAGACCACTATTGCGTATCCAGGGTGTTACATG
>WTGE01000090.1 GCA_011525445.1 Synechococcus sp. CO36386bin_37 | reverse complement strand
GACTATTTCTATATGATGCCATTATCTTGAAATCGATCGATCAAGAGCGTAGTGCTTTGTCGATTGCAAGTTTTGCACTTGAATAGAAAGGTAGACCTGATTTACGATCCATGAAATCATGGATTAAAAATGTCGGTGTTGCTATTTGAAATCCAAAAAGTTCATCATTCATGTTATTTAAAGAATTGATGCCAATCGGTCTGATGAACATTGGCCCTGCACCTGCAACTACAGTATTGTGTAGACGGATATACCCTAAATTAGATAAATTGCATTCAAGGATTAAACTGTAAATACCGTCCTGAAGGTTCATTGCAAGACCTTTCAACGTTATATGAATGATTTTTGTACAAAGATAAAAGCCTACAAACCAATATGTGACACTACAGTGATTGACATGCCACAAATCAACCAAACGGTATAATTTATAACAACACAGGGTGTTGATCTTTAAAAGTGACTGATCGATCAATTTGAATACTTATTTGAGTCCATAAAATTCAACATCTGAGACGCCATTCTGCTGACGAACAATCGAATAATCCTCTCTAGACAGTGTTGTTAATTGGAGGTTGATATGCCTTGTCTACTTTGTACTCGCTTTGTTGATATGCTTTGCTATTGATCAGCTGATAAGACTACGATTTGGAAGTCATCGAGAAGATGGATTTATGGCGAGAATAAGCGATGTTTGCAGCCGTTAAGTAAGATTTTATAAAAGCTATTGCTGGGGGCCCGTGAAGTGTTTTAAATAAAAGCCTAGTATCATTGCTGAAAAATATTGTAGCTCTAAAGACTATGTTGTATGTCAATAACAAAGATCCGTTTGTCTTTTAATAGATTGTTTGCTTTGAAACCTAAAGTTGCTGAATTTAATGTTCTATTGATGAGTTCAATTAACGGAATAATGGACGTTGAGTGAAATTTGATTTGCCACCTCTATGTTGGACTATTCAGGTCATGAAGTATTTTGGCTCAGAAGTGACTTGCTTGGCGTACAACTTAAGATGGGGACTAATTTTCATAATATCCATCATAGATTCAGCTTACTTGGGCTCAACAAACCAGAAACAGATTCCAACAGATTTACGAGGTTCTTCGGTCTGCAACTGGAGCATCTGTCCTCAGCGCGTTTCATCCAGCCAAAAAGGGCTTTTGCGCTTCCTCCACCCAAGAGAAATCATCCATCCTGAGGCTGTAGGAACCATGTTCCTGTTTATTCATAATTCCTCCTTACAAATCTGCCGATCTCCTCGATTGCTTGGGTTGCTTCGGGGAGGTAAGGAGCAAAGGCGTGCCAGACGTGGGGCATCTCGGGGTAGATGCGTAATGTGCAATTGACACCTGCTTTACGCGCTTTCTCAGCGGCTTGCCTCGAGTCGTCCAGAAGAACTTCGGCGTCACCCACATGGAAAAGGAGCGGCGGCAGGCCGGTGAAATCACCGTACAACGGAGACACAAGAGGATCATCGAGGTCGGCTTTGCCTTGTAGATAGACCTCTGCGGCCTGGCGCATGCCGGTGCGGCCCATGGTGAGGATCGGGTCATGGTCTGCGCGCGTCAGATAGGAGTCGCCCGTGGCCAGGAAGTCAGTAGCTGGAGAGATTGGGATTGCGGCGTCCGGCATCGACAAGCCGTGCTGCTTGAGTGCGAGAAGTAAGGCGAGAGTCAGATTCCCCCCTGCGGAGTCGCCTGCCACGAACAGGTTTTGGGCTGAGCCTTTGCCTCTCGGACCGTTGTTTTGCAGCCAGTGGAAGCTGCTTAGACAGTCGTCGAGGCCGGCTGGGTACGGGTGTTCGGGAGCGAGGCGGTAGTCAACGGCGAGGACTGCGCATCCTGTGGCGGCCGAGAGACGTGCTGAGAGTGGACGATGCGAATCAAGACTGCCAGACGTCCAACCTCCCCCGTGAATGTAGAGAAGTCGGCGATCCGGGTCAGTGTTGGGTGCGAGAAGCCATTCGCATGGCACCCCCTTGACGTGGACTGGCAGAACCTCTGCTTCAAAGTCATACACCGACGGGTGCACATCGGCAAAACGATTCAGCAGATGTCGTCCCTGGTCAATGTCAACAGCACTGCTGGCCTCAGTGGCTAGACCTCGTAGATGCTGGATGACGCGATCAAGTTGTGGGCTGGGCATCGGAAACTATCAATCCTCAATCTTGAGAATGTGCGAACAGCACGGTGAAAGAGCGATCCACCAGTCTGTGGCATTGAAGGCGACATCGTTGCTGACGGAACACGACTGATAGGCGGTTTTTAGATTGGCGCGAAATCCAGGAACAATTGGCAATTTAGATCGTTGTAAAACCTCTTTCTCTACGTATTGTCACCCTGTTCAAACAATATTCTTCTCTGTTTATCAACCTAGTACTTACAAGAATAACGCTCACTTATTGCCATGAATCATTATGCAATTAACTTTCAGAGTAGAGAATGAAATCATTGAATACCTTGATGAACAAACGGATAATCCGTTTCATGGGCATCGTAATAGCGAGGTCATTGAATGTGTAGATTCCTGGACTAGGCCTAATTTTATCGACAGAATCATTTCAGATGCTATAACTTTGTTTGGATCAGTTGAGTCCACGGATTCGTTGCCATTTATTGAACGTATACTTTTGAAAAGTCTAACAATATTCCTGAACGGATTCGACAAACTGGCACTCCTTTTGATACCGGAATAAAATTGATTGCCATTGACTATTCAATGACTCAACTTGAAGGTTAGGGGGTCGTTGAAGGGTCTTCTGAGAATGATCTGTGGCGCTTCTCCCAAGGATGAAGAGACCTTGCTGCAAGTACCATTACCCCTGTTCTAAATCGGGATGAAATGATGGGATTGGTCTAGTCATTGATTCATTGTTCTTGTTTGACATTCAACGTGCTTGAGAATCATTTTGTGAACCTGCCTAATAAGTGTGTAATGATCAATATAATTACAGTTTATGAAATTTATATCCAGATATTCTTCGCGATCGCGTGCGTCCTTAGTCAGCTTTTGTTGATTGAATCATGATCACTGTAAAAATAATTCTACTAACTCATTCTTTGTCTTGTAATGAGTTAAATCTGCAAAATTTTCCCGTTATTTTCAGATGATAATCTGAAAAAAGAACAGCAAATTTGTCATTGATGTTGTTAATGAAGCTTAAGTGATGGTTTGAACATTGAAATGATTGTGAGTGAACTTTTATAAAATTTGATGGTAATTAAAACATGCTTTACCGCCAAATTTAGATTCTAGAAGGATATATCATTCAATAAACTTGCATTCAGCGAAGTACCAATCTGACGGTTGAGTGGTCCTACTAACATTAGATTTTCCTGCTTGACTTCCACTAGGGTTTTATTGTCAATTCC
>WTGE01000388.1 GCA_011525445.1 Synechococcus sp. CO36386bin_37 | reverse complement strand
CCAATGCGCAAGGCGTCGGCGTACCCGTGTGACTGGGTGACAGGCGCTGCCTTGAATAGCGGGGTGTTTTTCCTTCTAGCTATCTCTTCCTGTCTTCCTTAAGCAATTCTTACGCACTGCCTGCCCCGTGGTCCCGAGCCTGAGCCGCAAGACCTCAGCATCCGCCATTAACTCAGCAAAGTCTCAGAGGCAAATCACCATTTCAGGGGAGCAAATCTCCTCAAGTTCCAGCGACGGTTAGGGCAGACACGAAATAGGCATGTCTCTTGCTTCTGTTGGTTTGCCGTTACCGCCGCAAAGTGTGGCAGACAGGCCTCTTTGGGAATACAAGGTTGTCCATCTTCGGCAAGGCCTGATTGGTTGGCATAACCAAGCAGGCCTTTTGGTCATTGAAGATGCTCAGAAGAACGAACAGCTTTCAACGCGGGCAGGAGAAAAAGCTCCTTGTATTACTGAAATTCTCAATTGGCATGGAACACATGGCTGGGAGGTTGTGACCATTGCCATGACTCGAAAAGGCAATGCCGCTTTTCAAGACGTCATGAAGAGGCAGGTGCGATGAAGCTCCTGACCGAAATCTTTGGAACTTGGCCGCTGGTCATTGCCCTATCCCTGCTCGCCTGCGCAGGGTTCGCGGTTTACAGCCTGCAGCTGGCGCCGCCAGCTAATCAAAGCCTGGAGATTGAGCACCGCTTCCGCTGAAGGAACTTGGGGTTGCCGTTGACGACCTCCGCAGCAGGTTCAGCTACCCAACCGGTCTTGGCCTTTGATAATCCTCAGAATTTATTGGCTCGCAGCCAACCAATTGCACCTGCTTGTGCATTGGTTGAGGCTGTTTGACCGGCTTGGTTTTGGACAACGCGTACCTGATACCAAAGCCCTCGCTGCCCTGAACGATTGCGTTGTACGGTCTGCAGCAGTTCTACCCAAGAGCCACTAGCGACTAAGCCTTGTTCACGGTTTGGACATCCAGTGCTTACCGACTGAACGGAAGCTGGTGTTTGTCCCCCGCAGTTGTGAAGGAAGGCCGCTGACTTTGTTTTCAGTACATGCGGGTGCTGGCCTGGATAGGGGTGGGAGATCACCACGCCATTCAGTAGTGCTGTCGCAGTAAGGCCTCCAAGAAATATTTTCTGAAAGGACTGAATTAGGCGAGACATTGTTTTGGCGGCCAAACGATCATTCAAATTGTTGTATAGCTCCACTGGGTGAGCCATGAGACAGGTCTTGATTGAATGTGATTTGCATCAAAAGCGTGGGGCCTGCCGTCAGAAAACCTTTATCCCAGGCCGTTTCAACTATCCCGTTGTCTAGTGCGTTTGTTCTGTTGCTAGTGGCGGCTGGGGCTCGAGCCGCTTATCTGCCAATCATGCGTTGCCGTATCAGGGCATCCCACAGCCGGGTGGGTATCAGCTTCTGCGCTATCACCGCTTCTGATTCCCTTCCGCAGCGGTACCGAGGCAAGGGGTCGGAGGCTTCCAGAGCCGCCTGAATCGTTCGCGCCACCACGGCTGGTTCGGAGCCTCTGCGGTATCCCTCAGCCCACCCCGCAGCCACCTGGCGCATCATCGAGCCCCATGTGATGTCGCGGCCTTCCGAGTCCATGGCATCTGACGTCACGGCTTCAAAGCCAGTTCGGATCAAGCCTGGCTCTATTAGCACCACCTTCAACCCGAACTGATGTAGCTCCAAACGCATTGCATCGCTGATGCCTTCGAGGGCATGTTTGCTGGCGCCGTACCAACCTGCGCCGGGGGTCACGAAGTGTCCGGCAATCGAGGAGACATTGACGATGCGCCCTCGGCGGCGTTTGCGCATCGCGGGCAACAGCAACTGAGTCAGTCCTACCAACCCGAATACATTCACTTCAAACATGGCTCGGGCACGATCGAGGTCCATGGTTTCCACCGGCCCTACATCGCAAAATCCGGCGTTGTTCACCAGGGCATCGAGGGAATCCACGTCGGCATGGATGGCATCGGCTAACTGCTGGCGCGACGACGGATCGGCCAGGTCGAGGGGTAACACTTTTGCACCACGGCTCTGCAAAGGAGCCATGGCCTCCTGGCGACGAGCAGCAGCAAATACCCGCCAACCACGATCGAGCAGCTGGTGAGCTGTGGCTAGACCAATGCCACTGGAAGCTCCAGTGACCAAGACGGCGCGATTTGTGGACGGCATCACAACGCAAGCAACAGCGTCACGCTGACATGAATAAGAGCTGGATAACCCAGCGCTTCCCGCGAGGACCTGAGCCTGAACCGCAAGATCTCGGCAGGCGCCGCTGACTCAGGAAAGACTCAGGACTCAATCACCCTTTTGGGGGAGGAGACCTCCTGGAGTTCCAGCGATATTGACCGTAGAGCTTCATCAACAGATGACTTCAAGCCAACAGCATTCCGTGCGATCGGCTTTTTCTAATGCTGCTACAAGGCTAGGGATTTCTATTCTAAAAACAGCAAAGCAGCCCGAAAAAAATATTGCAACATGGCCGATATTTTGGTATTCCGGGGAGCACTAAGTTGCAGAAAAGCTGTGTGGAGAGAATTCTAGCAATGCCAAAAGTTCAGGGATTGCTTGATAATCGGCCGTCGCCCATATGGCCAGACCTTGAGCAAATGGCTGCTATGCCAAAAGGGAGCCTTGGATGGTGTGTCCATCGTCGTTTGCAGAAGAGTGGGATTTCTTTTTTTGTAAATCAATCTCAGCTGCCGGAATCTCAAAATACTGAAGAATTCGTTTTAACCAGGGCTGTACGTTTGCACGAAATTCACCACACGATTCTTGGTCTTCCTATCACTGTTGCAGGAGAGGCGGCTGCCACGGCGTTTTATGCGAGTACTGGATCGCTCCCTTATGACATTGGAGTTCTGTCGTCATGGATGCTGCGCGGTGCCTACGAGCCCAGTGAGCGCAGATTGATCTGGGATGCCATCGATTTTGGTATCGCAGTTGGTCAAAAGGTTCCTGAACTTTTCTCGCCTCGGTGGGAAGATGGTTGGGAAAAGTCAATCAATGATTGGCAAGATGAATTGGGTATCACCGAGCTACTAGAAGCTTCTCCATTTAAGGATGAATTTGTAAACATCTATGGATTGAATATCTAGTTATCTGGTCCTGAAGTGGCTGGTGCTGTCTGCCCCTGCTTCGGCGGGGGCTTTTAGAGGGCAGCCACACAAGTCTGCAGAGCCTTTCGGTCACCTATGGCGAAGAGCTAGAGGGATCTGGCTAAAGGCAACACTGACAATCTGGGCAATTGGCCTTGAGGGCCAATTCATTTCGGCAAACGCTAGCCCTCATGATTGGACTTGAGTAACCCTGATTGCCTTGAGAGCAGGTTCCCCATTTGGCAGCAGCATCCATCGATAGTG
>WTGE01000049.1:1400-3371 GCA_011525445.1 Synechococcus sp. CO36386bin_37 | reverse complement strand
AGCCAGGCCCGTTCCGCCCGCGAAGTGGCGGAAGCGGGTCTTTCTCAATTAATTGAGGCGCTCAACCGTAACCACGCCCATCTTCTCGTGGTCGACATTGAAAACTGGAATAATCCACCCTTATTTTCAGCCATCTGCGCCAATGCTTCAACAGGAGTTCCCGCAACCACAGGAACCATTGGCAGCAACGGCAAGTACACCCTGGAGAATTACAACTTCAACGGCAGCCCCTTCTATGGCGGCAAAGCAGATCTGCGCATGCGTGGAGAGATTCTCAAAAGCGATAATTCAACAGCAGCAGCAGCCATCGTCGAACAAACGGTTGAGATCAAAGCCAAGAGCTGCAACACCTCCTTCGACGAACCCACCACCACCAGCGGCTTCCCAGGTCTGCTCGCACAAAATGTAGATATGGGTGGCAACGATCTCAAAGGCCGCCTGAGCGGGAACCTGCTTTGCTTGCAGTGCGTCGACAATATTCCCAACCAATGTTCAGTCAGCAGCAGCACACCACTCGATAGCTATACCGAAGCCGACAAGATCTGCGTGGTTGGCGGGAATCAGAATCAAACAGATGTTGACGGAGAAATTTATCTCAGCCCAATCGACCTGCCGCCCGTACCAGTACCGCCCAGCTCGATGAACGATCTCTACAACAGCCCACCCGATATCACCAGTTCAGCAACAATTATTGCAGCTAGCAGCGATAGCAGTGAACTACTGAATGGAGCCTGCAGAGTCGGCTCCGATGGCATCACTCACTGCGTTGTCAACAACATCGACTTAAAGGGGCAAGACACCCTCACCGTGGACACCAGCGGCGGCCCCATTCGGATCTACGTGGACGGAGACAGTGTTGATTTCACAGGCCAAAGCGGCATGCAGCACATCCCCCCATCCGCACCATCATCGAACTTCGGCTTCTTCGGCAGACCCATTGATCCCACGAATCAAAGGACCGATCAAGAAGTGATTCTGCGCGGTCGAGCCAGCACCAACAATATGTGGGCCTTTTTCCCCGATGCAAGCCTGGGCATTAAAGGTGGCGCAGGTGACGATGTTAACTGTGATAGCACTGGTGAATGCACAGGTGGGGACATCTACGGTGCGGTCTGGGGCAAAACCTGGGGTTTATCCAACGGCACAGGTGCCCAGATCGCAGTTCCCGCTGATATGGGACAACAGCTTTACAACAACTTCGGCACTGCCTACGGAATCGGCATGAAAGACTACGTCGCGATAGGCGTTTCGAAATGGAGCAGCTTCATTATTGACAATCAGTGACCATTATCAACCCTCGAAACTCACACACAACTCGAATGAGAATTCCATGAAACCCACATGAAACCTCCATGAAGAAACCAGAGATTTTCAAACACAAAACTCAGCCTTAATCCACCCAGAAGAACACAGAGAACGTAAAATAAAGAAGGTCTTGAAGGAGGGCAAAACAATTCATTTGTCCTTATCACCAAAGACCACAAAAAACAGACTACCTGCTTCTAAGAAAAGCAGCAGCGGCTATTCACTCCCTGAAGTGATGATTAGCTCTGTGATTCTTGCCAGCGCAGTCACCATGACAGTCCAACTCTCCAATTCCACTGTTGACGGCATGCAGCGGATGGACTTGCGCGCCAGGCTCGATAGTGCGATCGCGGCTCGCATGGAAGACATTCGCGATGCTGGTTTTCGCCATCTCTGCATTCAAGGCTGCGATGACAGCCAATTAACCCAGCAGCTGAAATATGACCTGACAACGCTTAAAGATCTTTGTGACAAGACTGAGCTCGGGAAATCCCTGAAAACAGCACTTTCCACATCCAGTCTCGGCACAGGAACCTTCAATCTCACGGACTATGACCCCACTGCAGACTCCATCGAAATCCAATCAACCGTCACAGCATCGGGAAATCAGGTGAATGTGCTGATCAGCGAGGCCAGCACAGGCCTGAGTGTCAGCACATCCATCGT
>WTGE01000049.1:0-1300 GCA_011525445.1 Synechococcus sp. CO36386bin_37 | reverse complement strand
GATGCTCAAGCCACCCTCACACTCACGGGAAGCAACAGTGATCCAGGCCGTTGCCTCAGGCTCTCCGCGCCCCTCGGACTGATCCGGGCCGCCAAACGAACATCAGCAGGTCAATGCGATTACACCACTCGCTACTGAAGCACCAACCCAGGCCAAGCCAAGGCTTCACGCTGGTGGAACTTCTTGTTGCCGCCGCAGTGGGGACCGTTGTAGCAGCCGCAGCAGGGGATCTGATGCTGAGCAACATGCGTTCAGGAGCAGCTTTGGAAGCCACCCAGCGCCTGCGCACCGACTGGAGCCGCACCAGTCACTTCATCGAATCAGAAGTAGCCCTGAGCGAACGCGTCATCACCGACGCTTCCCGACTCAACCTGGCGCAATGCACAACAAGCATTTCAGCGGCGGAATTCAAATTTGGCCTGGAGGTGCGCCGCGACCTGCCCCCTGCGCTTTATTTCGTGAAGAGCAATGCCGCGGACAGCCTGGAATGGAACGGTGATAGCAGCCTGTGGAGATGCGGCCCCAGCATCAATGAAAACGGTGAATACACCAACGTGATTACGGGAAGCAGCACATCGCTGCTTCCAGAGCAACGAATGGTGGACGGCATGACCAGCAACTGCACCCTCTCAGTCACCCCATCCCAAGATGGCGTGAGCAAATCGTTGCAGTACCGATTGTGCATGCGCGGATTAACGAACTACTCTTATGCACAATCCGTCAACACCTACTCAAGAATCAGTCCAGTTTTCTCCTATCCCAACACGAATAGCCTTTGCAGCGATGAGTATCTCACGATCGAGGGTTTCTACAAATTGGAAGGCGGAACCACCAGCGCCGACTTGCTGGAACTGCCCTCCACCGGTTTATCGGAATACGACGACATCCTCATCTGCGGCTATGGCGGTGGAGACACCATCAAAGGCTCTACAGCCAATGATGTACTAGAAGCCGGCGACAGCGGAAGCAGCAGCGAAACTGGAGCCACCATCAATGCTTATAGCGGCAGCGACCGTTTGGTTGGAGGCCCAGGAAACGACCAGCTGTATGGCGGTGATGGCGATGATGTCCTGATCAGTGGAGCAGGAAACGACACCCTGAATGGTGGATCAGGAGACAATCAATACCTCGCGGGTGCAGGCAAAAACATTGTTCTTGGCGGGACAGGCCTGGATGTTGTGTTTTTGGATCAGAGCAAAGCTGATGTGAGTGGATTGGCGAACTGCTCAAGATCAAGCTGCCTAGTCACTTACAGCGTGGATGGTCTCGCATCACAAATATCGGCAACAGGGATTGAGGT
>WTGE01000114.1 GCA_011525445.1 Synechococcus sp. CO36386bin_37 | reverse complement strand
CAGGGCTCAGCAGAGCCTTCACGGTGCGGCTCACCGTGTTGGGGCTACAGCCAAAGGCCTCGGCAAGCGCCGCCGCAGTCACGCCGGCCTTGAACTGGCTCACCAGCTCCTGCTTCTGGCTGTCGCTAAGGCGGGCCGGGGCCATTGGGGAGCTTTCACAGCCCTCCAATCTAAGCAGCTTCACTGGCAGGATTGGAGGGTCTGCTCCCTTAGCTCAGCTGGATAGAGCAGCTGCCTTCTAAGCAGCCGGTCGTTGGTTCGAATCCAACAGGGGGCGTCAAGCAAAACCCAGTCACAGCAACGCTTCTCAGAAACACTCTGGGCAGCATGGCAAAACCTGTGCAAACAAATACTGGCGATTTTGCAAACGCTTCTGCAAATTGTTTGCAGCTTCAACAGCGGCCCTGATGCCGAGAACCACACCCAAATGGGCTCAGGCGCTGCGCGAAACGCTCAAAGGGCAAGTGGGTCAGGGATGGCGAGTGCATCCCGTCAGAGGCAAGGTCTTCCTCACCGTTGAACTGGATGACGGGCAGCGGGTCACCAAGCAGCTCAGCCACCCATGGGACAGCAGCAGCACGGTCGCCGTTCTGGAGACCTGCACGACGCTCAAGAAGTTGATGCTGGAGCAACAGCTGGGGCTCGCCGACGCTTACGCGCTGATCAGCAGCGACAAGGGAGCAGCCCTAACGGCGAAGGAATGGAACTGGCCGCAGGTGGTGCAGCGCTTCAAGGAACTGAAAATCAGCAGCGGCGAGATCAGCGATCGGACTTGGCATCGCAACTACCGCCTGAAAATTGATCGGGCGCTGCAGGTTCTGAATGGCAACCCCAAGCCAACCAGCGCCAAGGAGTTGATGGAGAAGCTGGTTAAACGATGGAAGCTGCCTGCAGGCTCCACGGGGCGACGGCTGCAGATCCAATACGTGGCACGGCTGCTTGAGTTCGCCGTTCAAGAGTGCGGTGCTCCATCACGGTGGTTGCCACCAGACAGCAAAACGCTGCGGCGATATATCGGCACCAATACGGCCAAGGAACCCACAACACCCATCAGCGACCTGCAGATCTCAAGCCTGCTGGAGAGCATTGATGACCCGCTGTGGCGTCAGGCGATCGGGCTGGTGGCTTGTTTTGGATTGCGCGGAGTGGAGCTGGGGCACATCAGCGTTCGAAGCATTGAGCCGCCTGTTCTCCATTGCAGCTATCGCAAGCGGGTTGCCCGCAAACCAGAGGGCACCGATCCTCGCGACATCGTTGGGCTGGATCCCGTGGGGCTGAAGGGCCTCAGCGAGGAGGTTGTGCAGAAGCTGCAAGAAATGGGAGCCAGCTCACTGCCGATCGGCTGCAGGCTCACCGAGGGGGCTGGCGACGCTCTTGGTGACTACCTGAAGGACCACCCCAAATGGCGGGAGCTGAGAGCAGAAACAGCAGCCAAAGCACGCCCCAGTGGGAGGGGCAACAACCTTGACCCGAAGTCGTTCCGACACGCCTACAACTACCGAGGAGAAGACGTTTACGGCATCAGCGATCGGGTGCTGGCGCAGATGATGGGCCACAGCATCACCGTGCATCGCAGCGCGTACTCAAGCCACACCGATGCGAGCGTGATTCAGAGCGTTGCCGAGCGCATTGCACTGGTATCTGCAACAGCTGCCGCATAAGGAAAACACTGACTCTGAGAAACGACGGACCTATGACGCAACAGAAGAAGAGGTAGTGAGCTGATGTGTCACAGCCCTGGAAACACTACGGGAGCTAATAGCGGGCAGATATGGAACAAGCTTGTGCAATCCGTTGGATTGATTACCTGAGTGTTAACTTTACTTTTAAGGCAACAGATCTTGCGAGAGCCCTAACCAAAGTTTTCCCTGAAAATCTTAAATGAAATCAATTGTTCCATTTCCATTAAAGTCAATGTTGAAATCTTCTTCATACCCATTCATAGACATTTGGCTTTCGTTCATCCAACGAGAGGCCCCAGTTATTATTCCTGAACCGCCTGCAGAAACCACTCTATATTTACCGTCTTTACCCTCATCCCCTTCCAGAAGAATCGAAAATCCATAATCTGTCTCAACTGCCTTGATCGCGTCCCATTTGCGTGAGGTTTCGTCTGAGAAAGTTAAACCGCGACGAGTTTGCAGGGCTACAGCACTATCTTCGGAGCACATTTGATAATTGGTAACTCCATCCACGAAACCATTTGCATCTACATCTGGAGGACCAATATCCTCTACCATAACTGTAAGGAAAGTCTCATAGGTTAAGCCACCAGAATCTGTCGTTTGCAACCTGATTGAATATTCCGACTTAGCTTCATAGTCTGGCGAATCAACAATTATAAGTTGATCCCCGTCAATCATAAAGGCATCATTATCAGCACTTCCTTCACCAGTGACCAATGAATAAGTATGAGTATCTCCGAAGTCAGGGTCTGCGCTGCTTAGGGATGCAATTGCTGATCCCCCTGGGATATTTTCATCAAAATATCTATTCGAAAGGGTGAGTGCGGTTGGCGCTTCATTGACTTCGACAATAAAGACACTTGCGCCTACGGGGATATCATTTTTAATATATTGAGTGGTTTCAGGGATGTAAATATATTCCAGGTAAGGCAAATCCGCTGGGCTAAACCAATTATTGATGTCAAAATACCAAGTACCAGTTCCGATATACAGCTCAGCTATTTCATTGCCGCTGAATGCGTAGAAGCCGATCACTTGTACGTTATCAGGAATGGAGAGGCTCTTTAATTCATTACCTGAAAACGCCTCCCTACCTATAGAAATTACGCCATTGCCAATCTTCACGCTCTCCAATTGACAACCAGAAAATGCAGCAGCATCAATCATGATGACGCTATCAGGTATTACAACACTCGTTAATTCATTTCCTCCAAAAGCTCCAAACATAATTGCATGAACGCTATCAGGTATTACAACGCTGGTTAGGCCTTTGTCGAAGAAGGCGTACCTATCAATGACGGTGTAGATATCTGGAATGACAACATCAGATCCTTGCTCTGCAATTAGTTGGTCTGCAATATCAGATGTTAAAACCACGTCAGAAGGGTCATACATATGATTTGCGGCTCCTGCGCTACAAAAGATGAGGTATCTTACACTACTTATTTCGTTTGCCATTGGGCATTGTCAAATTGAGCGTGTTCTAGGTTTTTATTGTGAAACTAAAATAACTTCATACCTTTCGGATGGATCCACTGACTAAATAAGTCTGAGGACGATCAAGAATTGAGGTTCGGATAGGGATATTGGCTTGGCCACCGGCTTTCACGGGCTGAAAAGGACAAGGGAGTCGCCATCAGGAGGGTGCCATCAGCCTCGAGCTTGTAGAGGTTGCGGCCACCAACGATGCG
>WTGE01000369.1 GCA_011525445.1 Synechococcus sp. CO36386bin_37 | reverse complement strand
TGGATTGCTCGGCTGGGTAGTTGATTGTGATGTACGAGTTGCCAGGGGTCTTGGGACCATTGATGGAACCAAGCAGCTTGGGTGGGATTGTCACGAAGGAGCTCAAGGCCAATCTTGACCGTTTTAAAGATTTGGTGGAAAGCGGTTACGCAACGGGTTCCCATCCTTGATCTGGGGCCACCCTCAACCCCTGTTCCGATCATTCTCTTGTTTGGGATATCGCTGGCTGGCTGTTCTGTCAATCCAACGGAGCGGCCTCGCCCCGTTTCCGATTCAGAGCACGTCAGTCCACTGAAGGACAACCTTTTGGGGTCCCCCGGGGTTGAACAGCCTTCCCTTCAAACCAACACAGGACTCACTGTTCTTCCAGGTGTCGCTGAGGTTCTAGCCTCCCTCCCCTATGGACGTGTTGATCCCTTTGCCCCTTTCCTTCAAGGCTCCAGTCGGCAAGACCCTCCTCATTCCCCCATTGCCGTGCTTGGAACATCTCCCGATTCCGATCTCGAACCATCGCCTGAAATCGATTGGGACGTAATGGGTGTTCTTTCCGTAGGAGACGAGCATCGTGCTCTGATCCGGACATCGGCTGGGTCAGGAGTGGTGTGTGTTGGAGGTGCTGGAGGCCGTTGTCCTGGCGCGTCTGATTCCTTGTTGCCGATGGAGGTGTCTGTGCAGGCCATCGATCTTCGTCTCGGCTGCCTAACTGTTCTTCACTCCGGACGTTCTGAGCGACGTTGCATGACCTGAAGGCAGGCCTGAGCTAACCCTTCAAGGTCGTGGGGGGACGCTTCCTGGTCAACGCGTCCGAATTGTTCCAGGCAACGCTCACTGGTCTGGGGACCAATGGAGACGAGTGCTGGAGATCGCAAGGCGAGATCGGCTTGCTCCGCACCCAATGTTTGCTTGAGCAGGGCCGCCGTGTGAATGACGGTCTTACCACTGCTGAATGTGATCGCATCCACGTCTCCCGATACCAAGGCCGATGCGGTTGATTCAGGCATCTCCGCTGGACAACGCGATTCATAGGCAGGCACTTCAACCACCCTGGCGCCAGCTTCTCCGAAGGCCTCAGCGAGCAGGGTGCGCCCCCCGCTCTGGACTCTTGGTAGAAGAAGTCTGAGTCCCCAACCTGAAACAGGAAAGTGTTCGATCAGGCTATCGGCGACGAAGTCAGGAGGCACAAAATCCGCTGGGGCACCCAATTGGTCCAGATGCCGCGCTGTTTTGCGACCCACAGCAGCAATGCGAAGTCCCGCTGGTCTGCGAGCCAGACTGCTGCCGATCCGACTCAGGCGTTCATCAACAGCCTGAACTCCATTGGCACTTGAAAAGATCACCCAGTGGAATCCATCTAGATCCTCCAGAGCGTCGTCCAGAGGTCCCCATTCATCGGGTGGGCCGATCTCCAGGGCTGGCAGGTCGAGGACCTTGGCTCCCTGTTGTTCCAGGAGTTTGCGCGCTTCGCCAAGCTGCTCTCGCGCTCGCGTCACGACGATGGTTCGCCCTTGCAGAGCCGTACTGCCTTCTTGATTCATGCATTCACCTCGTCGAGTTTCACCAGTCCGCTCACCTGATCTTCCAAGGCGATTGCCTGGTCGCCTTTCCCTTGGGTGCGAAGCAGGGTGATCGCCTGGCGGAAGGAAGCCCGTGCACCATCAATATCTCCACCAACAAGCCGCGCAACGGCGAGGTTCTGATGGCATTCGGCGTGGCTGGCGTTCAGGCTCAGTGCCTGCTCGTAGGACTGCAGAGCCTCCCTAATTGCTCCTTTGCGACGTTGCATCAACCCCAAGTTGTACCAGGCCAGGGCCACTTCAGGCGCTCGTTGGCATGCAGTGGTTGTGAGTTGAATCGCCTCCTCAATCTGGTTCCGTTGAAGAAGCAAGGCGGCCAGATTCAATCGGGCGCCTAATGCAAGACGAATGTCGAGAGATTGATCCAGTGCTCGTCTGTAGCAGTCAATGGCCTGATCGCTGTCCTGGGCACTCAAGGCGATGCCAAGATGCAACAGCAGTTCGTAACGCTCAGCGGCTTGCGCATCACCCTCGCCAAGGTTGGCGAGCCCTTCGCGCAACAGTTTGATTCCGCGAGCCCTGTTTCCATCTGCAACCTCAAGGGCGCCGAGCTTGGCGCTGGCGTAGGGGTGGCCTGGTTCGGTCTCCAACCATTTCTGCATTGAACGTCGCAGGTGTTCTGCCTTGTCTGTTCCCTGGAGCAATTCAGGCCTGTAGCCGTCGTGGAGCAGTGCTGGCTCTGGACAATCGGCGATGCGCCAGTGAGGTTCATCCTGAAGAATTTCTCTGACGCTGTCGTCAACCATGGAGTGATAGGGCCGACTCCAGCAAATTCTCGGATGGCGGCGAAACAGACGGCTCACATTGGAATAGGGCGCCATCGCAGCACCCTGTTCGTAGCGAAGCAGATTGATCACGAGAACATCGGGCTGGGCCATCAGGGCCTTCAACACAGGAATGGCTTCTGCTCGAAGGGATTCATCTGCATCCAGGACGAGCACCCAATCGCCTTTCAGGTAGGTCAGAGCTACATTTCGTGCTGGTGCGAAATCCCCAGGCCAGGTCAGATGCTCGACCCGTGCTCCTGCTGCTTTGGCGATCGCAACGGTCTTGTCCGTCGATCCCGTATCGACGATCACCATCTCGTCGACGAATGTTTTGACTGAGTCCAGGCAAGCTTCTAACCGCTCCTGTTCGTCCCGCACGATCATTGAGAGGCTGAGCATGACCTTCGAAACGATTGCCGATGAGGCTAATCCGGTTCAGTCAGTGAAGTCGTTGACGCCCACCGCAATAGGAGCCGGTTTGAACAGGTCTTGGAGCAACTCCTGTTGGGCGTCGGGCATTTGCCCAGGGCTGTAGGCCGCGGGGATGGCGTCGGGGAGAAGCGCGCTCAAGGACTCCCATGCGTATGGGCTGCCATAAACCGCTACGCCAAAGAGCCTGTTGAGATGAATCAATTGCTTGATCACATCTGCCCAGGGTTCCTGGACATTGCGGTTGGCTTGAAATGGATTGCCGCGAACAAATAACTGCAGGAAGACCGGACCACTCCCGAAGCGATCCAGATCCAAGGGTGCTTGGGGATCATGCGGTTGTTTCCATGGAGAAATGCTCAGGGGATGGCTCAGGACGGGTTGAAGTCCGTTCGCCTTGGGGAGCAGGAGAGCTGGGGCATCTGCGGGGAGAATGGGGCAGGGGAGAACACCGTCAACGCGAACCAGGTTGGTGCCATTCACCGGCTCGGCTGAATCGTCGTTGCGGAAGGAGCGAGATCGATCAAGGGTTCGTTGCACCAGCTCCAGTGTGAGTTGTCGTTCTTCAGCGGTTTCAATCGGGGTTTGTAATGAGGATTCGAAGGTGGTTTCGTTTGCTCTTGCAATCCATGTGAGAGCTGTCTGTCGGCGTGCGAGAGATTCCTCTAGCCGGGATTGGGGGATTCGGCCAGAATGCAGGGCCTCGCAGAGGGCTTCGATGGCTTCTGAGGCACTCGCTGGCATCAGAATCAGATCAGCACCTGCCTCGAACGCAAGGACTGCTGCTTCGCCAGCACCATGGCGGGCTGCAATGGCCTCCATCACCAAAGCATCTGTTACGACAAGGCCTTCGAAACCGAGATCAGCACGAAGAAGTGTGGTGAGCACATTCGCCGAGAGCGTTGCTGGTCTTTGATCATCCAAAGCCGGAATCAGCAGGTGGGCAGTCATCACAGTGCTGACACCTGTTTGAATCAGTGTGCGAAAGGGTTGCAGTTCAAGGGCTTCTAGGCGCTCACGGGTGTGGCGAAGAACGGGAAGATCCAGATGGGAGTCAGTGGCGGTGTCCCCATGGCCGGGGAAGTGTTTGGCACACCCCAAAACTCCTGTCGAGGCAAGGCCACGCTGAAAGGCTCCTGCGAGTGCACTGACCGTATCTGGATCTTCTCCCCAAGCTCTCACGTTGATCACAGGGTTGTGTGGGTTGCTGTTGATGTCGCACACCGGCGCCAGGACCCAATTCAAACCGCAGCGTTTTGCTTGATTGCCGCAACAACGGCCGTACTCCTCCGCTAGGAGAACGGCTTTTACAGGTGCGCTGCGATGAAGTCGGCCGAGTGCCATGGGTGGCACAAGCCAACTCGCTCCTTCAAATCGTTGCCCAACTCCCTCCTCAACATCCGCACACAACAGAAGGGGGTGGCCAGCCCAACGTTGCAAGGTGTGGCAGCGCTGTTGCAATTCAGTCGCCGTTCCACCGAGCAGAATTACGCCTCCAACCCCTGCTCCTAACAGTTGTTCGAGTTCGTTGTTGCTGAGCTCCCAGCGTGGGTAACGCCTTTGGCGATCCGTGGCGTGACCGCTGGCTCGAATCACCAATAGCTGAGCGACGGCCTGACGGAATTCGCCTTGATTCATGATTGATCTTGATGATCCGTGCCCTCTTGGATCTCACCCCGTTCGTCCCGTTCCCGTTCAAGTTCTCCAAGTAGGTGCAGGACTGTGCTGCCCTTTTCAATACCTCGGTCAAGTTTGAAGGTGACCTCTGGAGCGCGGCGCATTTGAAGCCTGCGGCCCAGCTCACCCCGGAGATATCCACTGGCAGCGTGGAGGCCGTCCATGACCTGCTGTTTTTGGGCCTGCTCACCGAAAATGCTCACAAAAATCCGGCAATGCTGCAGGTCTCCACTGACCTCAACCTCGGTGATGCTCACCATCCCTTGATGGACTCGTTCATCTCGGATCCCATGGAGCAGCAGCTCGCTGGTTTCCTTGCGGATTAAGGCGGCAACCCGTTCAACGCGACGTCCCTGGGCCATCTTCAGCTCAGTGGTGTTGTAGTCACCATGGCACGGAGCACCAGGCTGAGGGTGATGAAGCCACTGATCAGAGCTCCCACCAGAGCTATGGCTGTGACTGGATTGCTGCGCCGCTTGGCTAACGGCTCTGCCACGGAGTTGATCACGCCGAGGGTGAAAGCAATGAGGTAGCGCGGGTAACGCGTCACGTTGACGAAGAACTCGCGCATGGTCCTGGCGGAGAAATGAATCTGATAGCTACTCTGCCGGTTAAAGGCAAAGACGGTCATGCTGGAGCTGCATCAATTCCGTCATTCCGCGTTCTGCCTCAAAGTACGCATGGCACTGCACGCCAAAGGTTTGAGTTTTCGCGAAGTGGAAGTCACTCCTGGGATAGGTCAATTGTCAGTGTTTCGCTTGTCGGGTCAGAGACAGGTGCCGGTTCTTGTTGATGGCGAAACGGTGGTTGCGGATTCCAGTGCTATTTGTCGTTATCTCGATGAGCGTCAGTCTGAATCATCCTTTCTTCCTAACGATCTGCGCTTGGCGGCGCAAATCCAATTGATCGAAGATTGGGCGGATACGACCCTAGCCGGCAGCGTTCGCGCGGCCTTGCTTCAAGCGTGCGTTGATGACCCCGATCTTCGTGCCGCTTTGTTGCCTGATGATGTACCCGGCCCGATTCGGCAGGTGATGACAGGGTTGCCAACGGGTTGGCTCAATGGTCTGAATGATTTGTTTGGGCAGGAGGAGCGTTCCTCCATGCTGAATAACCTGATTGCGATTGCCGATGGCCTGAAACCAGATGGTTTCCTGGTAGGGGATGCACTCAGCTTGGCTGATTTGGCAGTTGCAGCGCAGGTATCGCTGTTGCGCTTCCCCGTCTCATCCGGCCCGCTCCTTGCTGGCCGTGGTGTCGCCGGAATTAGTGATCATCCCCGACTTCAACCCTTGTTCGAATGGCGTGATCAACTGGAGGTCCGACTGCTGGAGAGGGATCCTGCCGTCGTGTGAGTGTCAGTCCGTAACGGTTGCCGCGGGGAGCAAACGTTGTGTTGGTAGCTCCAGGTGCTGGATAAACCCGTTGCCATTGCACGCCACAGATCCGATCCACAATGTTGTCCGTTGAACCCTTTGGACAGGGCCGATAACGACTCAGCGTCTCAATCCGGCTGAGTCTTGGCGCTCTCGCTCCATGCATGACCTGAAGAACAACCTCATCACTCAGAAAGGATTCAGAGTCTGTGGATGTTTGCAGACGCCCGATCACAGTGGATTCCAACAATCGATCATTGCTGAGTCGCGCCAGTTGACGGTTCACCTGCTGAGGGGCTTGCTCCACGCTGAGCAGCTCACCTCCCAACAGAGCCTGTCCTACAGACGTTGCATTGAAGAGACGATCCCCCACGACAGCATTCTGCAGATTGCGCTGAAATCGCGCCTGATGATGAAGCGTCTTTGCGATGTTGTCCTGTTGTCCGTCGGTCAGAAGGTCAATGCTTTCAACGTCCCATGCCCCTTCAAACCAGTCCGGATAGACCAGATCGTCGCTCGGTCGCGGCCTTGGCAAGGGAGCAGGTGTTGACCAGGTGGGCCAAGTCTCGAGTCGGGTAATGAGCTGACGACTGTTTTGGTCCATCGCCGCCAGGACCTGATTGGCCGGCCCGCCAATCAGAAGCACCGTCATGATCAGTGCCAGTAGTGGCCGTGTCATGTCTGATCCCCTCATCCGTGCCTGTGATCACTTTGTGGTGCTTGAACCGGGTCAGCCGGAGCGACTGCTCAGTGCCGACGACACCTTGACATGGCTGACGGAGCAGCTGAAGCAAATGTCTGTGCTGCCCGACGACCTCGAAAGTTTTGGGTCGTGTTCCGCAGCTGCAGCCCGGCTGCTGGATACGGCATGCGATCTCGAATTGTCTCCTGGAGTCAATTTGCAGTGGTTTGCCGTTCGGTTGGAGCCTGGAACCTGAGCTCCTCGGGCTTGAGGATGGTTGGAATGGCTTCAAGAATTCGTTCGGCAAGACTCGTGATCGACTCATCACCCACGGTGATCCGCAAGTCGGCCTCGGCATAAAGAGGTTCACGTTCTTCCAGGAGAGCATCAAGAGCTGCAGCTGGATCGGGGTCCTGAAGCAGTGGCCTGTTTCCTGGATCGAGCGTGAGCCGAGCCAGGAGTTGGTCTCTTTCTGGAGCCAGCCAGATCACGATCCCCTGATGGAGTACGCCCCAGTTTTCTGGTTGGGTCACAACCCCTCCGCCGGTCGCAACCACGAGGGAATGGTGTTGGCCAATGGTTTGTAGCACCTGACTTTCCAGTGCTCGAAAGCTTTGCTCGCCCTCCCTCGCGAAGATCTGAGCGATCGACTCACCCGAAAGCGTTTCTGCCACGCCGTCAGCGTCAACAAAGCCATACCCGAGGCTTTGAGCGAGTGGGCGTCCAGTGCTGCTCTTGCCACTGCCCATCATCCCGATCAAATACAGATTGCGACCACCGAGCCGGGCTTTCAAGGGATGTGGTGTTCTGGTCGAGCCGTCAGCCATCAGTTCGGTGGATCATTGAACTTACTAGGATGATCTCTGGTCAGACCGCGTCATGACTGATGCCCTCACGACGGCACCTCACGGCCAAGGTCGTGGATGTGTCATCACCCGCCGCGCTTGCTTCAGTTCAAGCCACCGTTACTGGTTGCCGGAACTTTCCGCAGACGACAACGCAGCACGTTTTGGATCTTGTGCGCTCGCTCCAGGTCATGGTCACAATTACGAATTGATTGTGTCCATGGCTGGCGGGCTCGACGCCAACGGAATGGTGTTGAACCTCTCGGATGTCAAGCATGCAATTCGCTCAGAAATCACTGAGCAGCTTGATTTCCGCTTCCTCAATGAGGCATGGCCGGAGTTCGACGTCTCCACGGCGGATGGTTGTTTACCGACCACTGAAGCGCTCGTTCGCATCATTTGGTACCGGTTGGCCAAGCAGCTGCCGCTTGTGGCGCTGCGTCTTTACGAATCCTCAGGCCTGTGGGCCGACTATCTCGGACAATCCATGGACGCCTACCTAACGATCCGCACTCATTTTGCGGCAGCTCACCGCTTGGCAAGACCGGAACTGAGCCAGGAGGAAAATGAGCAGATCTACGGCAAATGTGCCCGTCCCCATGGCCATGGCCACAATTACCTGGTTGATGTCACGGTTCGCGGCAGTATTGATCCTCGAACGGGAATGGTTTGCGATCTTGCCGCTTTGCAGCGACTTGTGACCGACCTGGTTGTTGAGCCTTTTGATCACACTTTTTTGAATAAAGATGTGGCTCACTTCGCAGATTGTGTGCCCACTGCTGAGAACATTGCTCTGCACATTGTCGACAAACTGAGCTCCCCTGTTCGCGCCATTGGTGCTGCGTTGCACAAGGTGAGGTTGCAGGAAAGTCCAAATAATGCTGCTGAGGTTTATGCAGAATCCCCTGCCATTAATGCGATGCCAGAAGCGATGCACTCTGCAGTGAACGGCTGAGGCTGCTTCAGGTGCAGCGACCCTCAGTCCGTTTGGTGCTGGCCGTCAGTCTGGACGGACGGCTGTCACCAGCTTCTGGTGGTCCTGCTCATCTTGGTGGAGAAGGCGACCGACGGGTGTTGGAACAAGCTTTGGCCTGGTGCGATGCTGTTCTGATCGGTGCGGGAACGCTCAGGGCCCATCGCTGCACTTGTCTGATCCATAACAAACAGCTCCAGTTTCAGCGCAGGTTGGAAGGTAGGTCCCCGCAGCCGACAGCGATGGTGATTAGCCGGAATCCTGACTTCCCACTCGACTGGCCTTTCTTTCAACAGCCCATCAATCGTCATCTCATCAACCCGGATCAGGTTCAGGTCGATGGTTTCTCCACCATTCATCGGCTCCATACGTCCTGGGAGGCAACATTGGCTGGTTTAGAGCCAATGGGTTTTCATCGACTTGTGCTCCTCGGCGGAGCAGGTCTCTGTGGCTCATTGCTGGAAGAGGATCTGGTGGATGAACTTCAGCTCACTCTTGCCCCATGCTTGCTGGGAGGTCGATTCAGCTGGGTCCCGACCAGCGGCTTAAGTCTTCCCGCTTCTTTGATGAAGCCTGATGCTTGGACACTGTTATCTGCTGATCCTCTAGGTGGCCATGAGCTTGTGATTCGTTATCAACGCAGGCGTTTGAGGAGATCCTGAAGCGGGACGTCCTGTAAATCGGTTGGATTCAGTCCCAGCATCGAGGCAATGCAGCGCTTGATGACAACATCAGCATCATCACCAATGCGGCCTGCCAAGACTTCGCTAAGAACACCCAGTTCTCTTCCACTGCGACTGGTTTCGAGGATCAGGCACTCGCTCACAGGTTTTGCGAGCGCCTGACAGGGCTGCGCTCCCAGATTGCTGAATGGTTCCAGATCGAGGTCAGTATTACTAAAGGCTTCCTGGAGGGTGTTTTTTGCAAGTCGCTGGCAATGATCGGCAAGCTGGCTTTCCAGTTTTGGACGCAGCATCTGCAGCAAAGGTTGCAGCAGTCCAGCCTGAGCAACACTTCCGTGGATCGCCAGGGTCAGCACGAAAAGCGTCTCAACAAACTGTTTTTTTCGCTCTCTCGAACGCACCACAGCGAGTTCAGCAGTATTGATCCGAACTCAGTCTGACTGGATTGGCGCCAACTGGTTAGGGTTCTGATCAACGCCGTTGTCTTCGCCGGTATGGCATCCCTGAAGGCTCGTTGGCATCGTTCAATTCAGGACATCCCTGAGCAGCAGTGGGCGCGGCTCATGGGGCCTGATGTCTCTCCATTTTACCGCTGGGATTGGCTGGCCGCCCTTGAGGACTCAGGAAGCGTGGCACCGGATCGGGGGTGGCAGCCTCTGCATCTCACCCTCTGGCGTGGAGAGTGTCTGTGTGCCGTGGCACCGCTGTATCTCAAAGGCCACAGCTACGGAGAGTTTGTTTTTGATCAAGCCTTTGTCAGGCTTGCGGGTGATCTGGGACTCCGCTACTACCCAAAGTTGATTGGGATGAGCCCTCTAAGTCCTGTTCAGGGCTACCGCTTTCATGTGTCTGAGGATGAGGATCCTGCAGAATTGACTGCAATCATGCTCGAGTCGATTGATATTTTTGCGCGAAACAATGGCATCCTCAGTTGTAATTTCCTGTATGTGGACCCTCGCTGGAGTCCTTTGGCTGAGGCTGCAGGGTGTGCTGCTTGGTTGAATCAGCAGAGTCTGTGGACGTCTGATGGGCAAGCGAATTTCAGTGATTATTTGGCTGGTTTCAATGCCAATCAGCGTCGCAACATCAAACGAGAGCGGAAGGCGGTGCGTGAGGCTGGCCTTGAGATCACTCCGCTTTGGGGTGAGTGCCTTACCCCATCATTGATGCAGTGCATGCATGGTTTCTACGAACAGCATTGCGCTCGCTGGGGGATTTGGGGCAGTAAGTACCTGGAGTCATCCTTTTTTGATGCTCTGGCCAAGGAGTCTTTGCGAGAGCGGATTGTTTTATTTAGTGCTCATCGTGGAAATTCCTTGGATCCGGTAGCGATGTCGCTCTGCGTTCATGATGATTCTTCGCTCTGGGGTCGGTACTGGGGCAGTCATGAAGACATTGATTGTCTGCATTTTGAGGTTTGCTATTACTCCCCTATTGAATGGGCCTTAAGCCGAGGGATGCAAAGGTTTGATCCCGGCGCTGGGGGTAGCCACAAGCGAAGACGTGGGTTCGTAGCACGTTCTCGAACTAGTCTGCATCGTTGGTATCAGCCTCAGATGGATGGATTGATTCGTGGCTGGCTTGACAAGGTCAATCCACTCATGCTCGAGGAGATTGAAGCTATTAATGCTGAACTTCCCTTCCGCAAGGAGCCGCCCTCACTTGCTCTGTAAGTTGAGAAGAGAATGTCAGTCAGATTGAACAAGATCAACGCGGACTTTGATCGGCACGCATGTGCCGAACTGGACGATCGGTTATCGCAGCGGTTTATCGCTCTTGATCCGTTGGGCTATTTCCTCATTCGTGTTGATGCTGAATCTGCTGAACTGGTCGTAGAGCATTATGGGAACACGATCGATGAGCAGGGTCTGGCAAGAGATCCAGAGTCCGGAGAAGTGATTGCTTGTCGGCGAAGTGGCCCCAGAACACCTGATGTGGTGTTGCGTGGACGCACCGCCAAAGAATTAGGGATTTCACTTACGGAAGGGAAAGCCGTTGTTCGTATCAGCCGTGTCGATCATGCGTTGTATTTGGGAAGAGAGCTTCAGAAGGCGGAGCAGTGTCTGCGCGAAGGAAGCTGCTACGTCCAGGATTGATTGTTATACAGGTTGCAGTTCTCTAGAGGCACTGGGTTCTTCAGGAGGAAGAGATTCCAACTGTTCGCGGATTTCCTTTTGAACGATGGCTCGGTACTCCATGAAGTGCTCATTGTGTGCCAAGACAACAATGAATTGTTCAAGCATTGCGGGGTTTTGGCGTGCCATTCCTAGCAAATAGCGCCAAAAACGCCACCTCGTGTTGCGTTTCAATCCTTGTCTCCAGATCACTATTGATAGTGCCTTGATGTCTGTCAAAGTTGGTAATTTGCTGCTGCCCTTCCAGCGAGGCGCACCCATCTTTAAGTAGTACGAATAGACCCGATCCATGTAGGCATTGGGTTCATATAAGGTGCAGAATGCTTCAACGTATTCATTGGCAATATCACGTATGGGACGTGTTGGTTTGAAATTAAGCAGATTCGTCTGGTTGACCCCTTTGGCTGCCGTCTCATCTTGGATAAGACGGCCTTCGCGTTCTAAACGGTGCCAAAGGGCCGTATTGGGAAGGGCTTGAAGCATTCCCATCATTGCGGCAGGGATTCCAGTGCGGGTAACGAAATCAACGATTCTCAAGCCAGCACCGTCTTTTTCTCCGTCAAACCCAATAATAAATCCTGCCATGACGCGAATACCATTGGCTGTAATTCGATCAACAGCAGCGTCGAGAGGGTTGCGTGTATTTTGAACTTTTCTCGCAGTTTCTAAACTTGCTTCGTCTGGAGTTTCAATCCCTAGAAAAACACTTTCGAAGCGGGCTTCGTGCATCATCCGCATCATCTCTTCATCATCCGCCAAGTCGACGGATGCTTCAGTGGCGAAACTGAAAGGATATCCTCGGTTCTCTTGCCATATTTTAATTTGTGGGAGGAGAAGTTTGGCATTGCGTTTATTGCCGATGAAGTTGTCATCAACCAAAAAGATGGATCGTCTCCATCCCAAGTCGTAGAGAGACTGCAATTCTGCAATCAGCTGTTCTGGAGTTTTGGTGCGCGGTTTGCGGCCGTAGAGAACGATGATGTCGCAGAACTCACAATTGAATGGACAACCCCGTGAGAACTGCACACTCATCGAGTCGTAAGCCTCGAGCTGCAGTAAGTCAAAGCGGGGAATCGGGGTGGAAGTTACATCAGGTTTGTCACCTTCAGCACTAAATCGTCCGCTGGTTTCGCCCCTCTGAAGCGCTTCGATAAACAGCGGGAGGGTGATTTCTCCTTCGTCCAAGATTTTGAAATCGGCGTCCTCAATCTCCGGAGCATCTGGCGTGGAACTGGCGTAGGGCCCTCCTACAGCTACTGGAATTCCGCGACGTTTCGCTTCACTAATCTGACGACGCATGTCCTCTTTTTGGACGATCATTCCCGAGATCACAACAAGTTCCGCCCAATCCCATTCCGACGGCATTACCTCACGAACGTTGCGATCCACCAGTTTCATTTCCCATTCCTGAGGGAGGAGGGCAGCAACAGTGACCAGTCCTAATGGCGGCAGCAGTACTTTTCGATTGACCAGCTCCAGAATTTTTTCGTAACTCCAGAACGTTTTCGGGAATTGGGGATAAACGAAAAGGGTGCGCATGGTTCTACTGGGAGAGCTGGGCTTTCGTAGTAAACGGCCGACCCGCAATAGACCGGTCTTAAGTCCGAAGATTTCGATGCGCACAAGCTTAAGCGCGTTTGCACGTATCTCGGCAGCGTTTCTGATCTAATAGATGCTGCAATCTGGATCTGCTATGGGCGTCGTGATTTATTTGGGTCTTGTGGGTGCCGGTTTGGTGACAGCATTTGTGTTCACCGCTCTTCTTCGCGGTATCAAGTTGATTTGACTGGGTTCATTCGCGTGCCACCGCGACGACAAATCTCCCAAATTGCAAGAACCAGGCCAATTCCACCGGTGATTGCAAACGTGGCTTGAAGCCCGAACGTGATGGTCAGCTGCGCTGCGATCAGTCCGCTCAAGCCACCGCCACCTAAAAAAGCGATCTGGCTTAATCCGGCCATCCGACCTCTTAGCACCTGTCTTGATCCCACTTGGGTGATCAAATTGGCACTGCTCAATACACCGGCTGTTCCAGCTCCGATGAGCCATACCATCAGCAATACAACAGGAACAAGCTTCGTGCTCGCCATCCCCAGTTGTGCGGCAGCTGTGACCAATGCGAAACATCCCAGGGTCAGATTCGGCCTGCTGCTGAAGCTGTGGCTGTTGCGCTGCAAAAGGATTCCACCGGCGATGCTCCCTGCTGCCAGAACACTGGTGAATAATCCAAGGTCTCGTGGGTCTGGTCCAAGCGTGTCGGCGGCAATGAGTGGTCCTAGACCTGGGTGAAAGAACCCGACGATGCAGATTAGGCCTGTGAACTTCAGCACATGCCGAAGAATGGGCCCGCATTCTCTCCAGGCTGACTGGAGAGTGGCTGAACGCTGGGTGGTGCTGCGTTGCTCCAGTGATTGGTTGGGCTTCAACAACCAGATCACGCTGGCAATCGGCAGTAAGTAAGTGAGGGCATCGACGCTGAGTGCTGTCGCTGGACCAGTCAAAGCCACCAACCAGCCTCCGAGAGGTGGACCCACGAGCTTGCCTACATTGAAAACCACAGAAAAGCTGGTGAGGTAGGGCGCCAATTGGCTTGGTTCTTCCACCAGCAAGGCGCAGTATTTATTGCGGGCAGTCAGTTCATAGGCACTGGCAACGCCCATCAGCAATGTGCTGGCAAGAAGCATCGAAACTTGCGCTGTGCCCTCAAGGAGTGGAATGGAAAGTGCTCCGAGTAGCCCTGCTCCAAGCAGAGCCCACTGCGCCTGAATGAGCACGGGCTCGCAGCCGATTCGATCGGTGCGTACACCTGCTGGACCGCTGACGAGCAGTGTTGGCAGGGATAGCGCTGCAAAATGAAGTGCGAGCAACATTGCATTGTCCGTACCGCTCATCAAAATCCAGCCCTTGGCGGTCAGACCAGCAAACGAACCAGCTGTACTGAGGCCTGAGGCCAAAAGGAAAATTGTGCGTTGCCGTTGATGCCAGCTGACGCTTCTGCTCACGTTGCACCGCGCACTGAAGCAACCATTTGCGTAACGCTCACGACTCGGCCGGTGAGGTCGTAGATGTCAGACCCTGTGATGAGAACGGGCACCATTGTCCCGGGATTCACCTGAATTCCGTTGTCAGAAGGTTGCACCAGTACTTCACCATCCACTTCTGGCGCGAACCTGGAGCAACGTCCGATCATCTCGCCGGTGGATGGATTGTGTTGCTCGACCAATACGTCCACAGTTCGGCCAATCCACCCGGCATTGAGAGATGCCGAGATGGGTTGCTGCAGGCTCATCAACTTGTCTTTTCGAGCAAGAGCAATCTCTTCTGGAACTGCAGAGGGAAGTGTTGCAGCGGCCGTTCCCTCTTCAGGAGAAAAGGTGAAAACGCCAACATGATCGAAACGCTGCCTTTCTAAGAAACCGGCCAGATGTTCGAATTGGGCTTCTGTTTCGCCGGGGAATCCAACAATCAAGGTCGTACGAAGGATTGCATCGGGTAATTGGTCGCGAATCTGATCCAGTAAACGTTCATTCACACCGGCTTGCCAGGGACGATTCATCGCTTTCAAGACTTCGGGATGGCTGTGCTGAAGCGGTAAATCGAGGTAGGGCAACACATTGGGGATATCTCGATAGGCAGCTAAAACTTCCGGGGTCAAACCTGTGGGATAGGCGTAATGCACGCGTATCCAGGGAATCTCTACTTCCCCCAGTGCTTGGAGCAGATCCGCAAGGCGGGGCTTTCCGTAGAGGTCAAGGCCGTAATTGGTGGTGATCTGACTGATCAGGATCAATTCCTGCACTCCTTGTTCGGCCAGTTGATGGGCCTCAGCCACGATCGATTCAATGGATCTCGAGCGCTGATCCCCACGAAGATGGGGAATGATGCAAAACGCGCAGCGGTAATCGCACCCTTCGGCAACTTTTAAGTAAGCGACGGCTTCCCCGGTGGTGCGGCGGCGCGGCAGATGTTCATCCGCCACAAAAGTGGGTGTCGGACTCACGCGGTTCACGCGTTCTCCAGCCTCAACCTGTTCCAGCACTTCAACGATGTGCTGGTAATCGCCGGTTCCCACGATTGCCTTTGCTTCTGGAATCGATTCCAGTAGCTCATCCTTGAAATGCTGGGCCAGACACCCCGCAATGATCAGTTCCTTCCCTTGCTCCGCCAGCCCTACCAGAGTGCGAACGGATTCTTCGCGGGCGTCTTGGATGAAGCTGCACGTATTCACCACCACAAGACTGGCATCCTCTTCATTGCTGCTTACCCCGTAACCAGCCTCAGCAAGAAGACCGAGCATGTGCTCGGTATCCACGCGGTTTTTCTCGCAGCCCAAATGAGCGAAAGCCACCGTGGGCCGTTCCGAGAGGCTGCCGCCCGTTCTGGAGTCCACGGCCATCGCATGACGCGTCAATTTCTCACTTTAGAAGCGGAGGCAGGGAGGGATTACATCGTTGACGCTGAAGACTCACGCTGAGCTGCCAAAATTGGAATGAATTTGAACTGCCTTGATGGCAACTACGCGTCTCACCAGCCGACGCCGGCAGGACCAGGGTTCGAAATGGGTTCGAATTGTCATGGCCGTTCTGGCCACGATCGGAGTGATTGATACGGGTTCAATCACTCTCGAACGTTGGCAGATTTTGGGCTCGTTGACGTGTCCAATCGGTGCAGGTGGTTGCGACAAAGTTCTCAACAGCCCATGGGGAACTTTGTTTCAGGGTGAAGGGTTCAGCATTCCACTTTCTTTCGCTGGCCTGATCGCCTATTGCGCCGTTCTTGTGATGGCTGTTGTGCCCTTGCTGCCTGGGTTGTCAGAAAACAAGACTGATTTGTCCCGTCGCACTTGGTGGGGCCTGTTCACTGTTTCGCTTGCCATGGCGGTGTTCAGCCTGGTTTTAGTCGGCCTGATGGTGATCAAGATTCAGGCGTTCTGCTTTTTCTGTGTTCTTTCGGCACTTATCTCCTTTCTGTTGTTGGTGTTGTCTTTGGTGGGAGGTGGATGGGATGAACCGTCACAATTGCTGTTTCGTGGTTTTCTGCTTGCATTGGCGGTCTTGCTGGGCGGACTGATTTGGGCTTCCGTCCTGGATCCAGCACGGCCTGATGCGGTTGCTACCGCACCTGGGACATCTCCCCCGGTTCTGACGGAGAGCAATCCAGCCAAACTCTCTCTCGCGGAACACCTCACCGCTTCAGGGGCTGTGATGTACAGCGCCTTTTGGTGCCCGCACTGCCATGAGCAAAAGGAGATGTTCGGTCAGGAAGCGGCGAAAACGCTCAAAGTTGTTGAGTGCGCTCCAACAGGGCAGAACAATGAAGCCGAGCTGTGCCAGCGCAAGGGTATCGAGGGATTTCCAACCTGGGAGATCAATGGCGAACTCGACTCGGGTGTCAAAAAACTTCCAGACCTCGCCCGTCTTTCCGGTTACAAGGGCCCTACGGATTTCTAAAGGTCTGAAGATCTGGTCATGAGGTCACAGCTCTTGTGCCGATGGGCTGACCTTTGACCTGGCGGCTGTGGCAACGCCAGTGAGGCATGGAAGACGGGGTGTCATTGCGGAAATGTCCCCCGCGGCTCTCTTCGCGAAACAGACAGGCTTCCAATAACAACGCACTGGACTGTTGTCGGTGGAGCAGATCCAGCATCAGGTTTAACTCTTCCCGGCTGGTTTCATCAAACAGACAACTTTGCTCAGGGTCCTGTTGTTGCATCATTTGCAGAGGAGACATGGCCTCCAGATTGGGAGTGAACTGCCTCAGTGTTGTCAAAACGTTTTGCATGCCATGGGCTGATCGGTCCACGCCTGCGACACTCCAGCATTGCGAACGCAGCCATTGGATCGCTCTTGTGAGATCTTGCTTGCTTAAGGTTTCACGATTGCAGTTGACTTGTCGTACGGGCTCTTTCTGATCCGTTATGGGGGTCCAAGGAGAGATGGGAGAGCCCCCGAGATCGATGTGACGTAATTGCCTGGCGAAAACAAGGCACTCCATCAACGAGTTGCTGGCCAGACGATTCGCGCCATGGAGACCTGTGCAGGCCACTTCCCCTACGGCATAGAGGCCAGGAAGGCTTGTTGCAGCTTGCAAGTCGGTGGCAACACCACCCATCCAGTAGTGGGCTGCCGGAGCAACCGGAATGGGCTGCTTTTCCGGGTTGATGCCGTAGCTGTGGCAGCGTTCCAGAATGGTTGGGAAACGCTGTCGTAACTGAGGCGCTGCAATCGGAGTGAGGTCCAGTCCCATATGGTCAACACCCTGAAGTTGCATGCGGCGCACCAGTGCCCGACTGACTTGATCGCGAGGCGCTAAGTCCTTTCCAATCAGCTCCCTGACAGGGCTTTGCCCCAGGGCATCGACGAGCAACGCCCCTTCTCCACGGACGGCCTCAGAAATCAAAAAGCAAGGCGCATTGTCCAACTTCAGGGCTGTGGGGTGAAACTGAACAAATTCCAAGTCTTCGATTGCAGCCCCTGCTTGCCAGGCCAGTGCCACACCTTCTCCGCAAGCTTGGGCAGGATTGGTTGTGTTGGCATAAAGATGCCCTCCGCCGCCAGTGGCGAGTACCACGGCCCGTGCCGGAATCCAGTGGAGACATGCTCCTTCGAGAACCTGGACGCCACAGCAACGGTTGTTTCGGACCCAGAGCTGGGTGACGCGGACACCGCGTCGATGCTGTAGTCCTGGACGTGCATCAACGCGTTCTCTGAGAACCTCCACCAAGGCTTTGCCAGTGCGATCCTGAACGTGGAGAACCCTTCGATGACTGTGGGCTGCCTCCAGGGTGGTTGCGAGAGTTCCGTCTGCGTTGCGATCAAACTCCATGCCCAGCTCCTGGAGTCTGCTTACGCTCTGAGGAGCCTCGTCGACAAGAAGGCGTACAGCATCACCGTCACAGAGACCAGCACCTGCACGAACTGTGTCCTTTGCATGGCTTCCAGCGCTGTCGTTGGAACGGGTGACGGCTGCGATTCCTCCTTGGGCCCAGCGACTGGAAGATCGTCGACCGGTGTTGCGGTTGAGAAGCAGAACCTGAAGATCACCCGGGAGTTCCAGGCAAGTCATGAGTCCGGCTGCACCGGCCCCAATCACAATCACATCCCAGGGTCCAGGCGCAATTGGATCGGTAAAGGATGAGTTGGATCTCATGGGAGCAAAAACCGCCAGTGGTTCTGGCGGTTCAAGCCTGATTCAAAATCAACGATATTGACCGTCGTTGATGCGATCAAAGCCCTCGTTGAGAGCGATCGAAGGAGCCGTGACCACGAAATTATCGCGATATTTCTCGAACAACTCTTTCTGACGATCTGAAAGGTCGAGCTCCAGCACGTCATCGACACTGTCGTAAGGACCTCCAAGGACAATTTTCCCAGCAAAAGTGGGGTACATCCCAGGAAACTGTTGAAAGCGACGAACAGAGGAGTTGTTCAAATCAACCTTGTCGCCTCGTTCGGCAAGTTTGTCGTCTGCGACATTTCTGATTTCAGCGGCAGAAACGTTGGGTGGAGCAAGAAGGCCCATCAGGAGGCCACCAGCCACAACCAAGCCCGTCAACCAGGACAACAGGCGCTTCATCTAACTCTCCGTCGGGATTCGGAACTGAATATCCGGCAGCGCCGGTACGGAAAGATTACAAGTGCAGGCGGCTTTTCCTCCCTCAGCAGGCAAAGGCGTTTGCAGTTCGTTTCAGATCAGACCACTGAGGGTCGGAACGAGAAGGGAGAGCGTCAGGAACAAAGCATCGATCAAGAGAGTTGTTGAGAGAACAGCTGCACTAACTCTCCAAACATCTTGATGATCGGAAGGTTGGAGAGATCGAGTCCAAAGCTGGCGTGTGAGCCAAATGATCAATCCTGCTGCTGAGCAGAGGATGAGCAACGAAGCAGGTTGAATAACGATCTGTGCCGCTTCGTGAAGAAGCGATGGAGCCTCATTTGGTGAGACCTGAACAACCTTTGGCCAGAACGGCATCACACCGGTCAAAGCCATGGTGACATCGGTCAGGGCAGTTCCGAGCAAGGACGCCAAATAAAAAGAACAGCCCAATCTCCAGCGCGTTCTGAGACCTCCCAAGGCGAGAGGTACTGCAATCGATTCAACGGGAAGGTGCAAAGCAGGATGCATCCGCAACCAACCCCAAAACAAAGTTCCAGCGAACCAACTACCACTGAAGCCAACCAGAAGACCACCAGCTTGTTTCCAGGGTGAATTGCCTAAATGGACAGCAACAATGCCGCCAGCTAGCAGGACGGATGTGAACAGGCAGGAACTAAAAGGGTGAAAACGAACCCAGGGTGCTTGCAGGAACACAGGCAGAACAACAAGCGCTGAAGCCCAAAAGCTCAACGAGCGATGCAGACGGGCTGGTGGAGCCTTTGTCCAAGCCAGTGTCTGTTTCTCTGTTAACGGCCTCTGGACAAGCCCACTCAGCAAAAGAAAGACCTCTGGATCAATGAAGTTGTGGAAGGTTAGAAGATTTGAGCTTGTCTTCGGGATCTGACCTGGAGCTCCGTGGCCCATAGTCGTAATGCCTGATCTGAACGAAAGCTTTGACGACAGATCCCGGACTTCTGGAAGCCTGTTGGCGTGATTTCGTGCTCGGGGTTGTTCAGGGGCTGACGGAGTTCCTGCCCATCAGCAGTACGGCCCATCTCAAAATTGTTCCCGTTCTTGCTGGGTGGGGAGACCCTGGTGTATCGGTGATCGCTGTGATTCAGCTGGGCAGCATTGTTGCGGTCATTGCTTATTTTCGTGCCGACCTTGCAGCTGTATTGAAAGGCATCAGTGGAGCTTTTCTCCGCGGGCAATGGCGTGAACCCGATGCACGGCTGGGGATTGCAATGGCCGTTGGCACTATCCCCATTTTGATTGCTGGTTTGGGAATCAAGTTGTTTTGGGCTGGTTATGCCACCTCCCCCCTACGAAGTGTTCCTGCTATCGCCGTTGTTTCCATCGTGATGGCGCTCTTACTCGGATTGGCAGAGAGACTCGGCCCTCGACTGAAACAGCTCCATCAAGTGGAGGGACGCGACGGATTGGTGGTCGGTCTTGCTCAGGTCCTGGCGTTGATTCCTGGTGTGTCTCGTTCTGGCAGCACGCTGACAGCTGCTCTGTTTGATGGATGGGAGCGTGCTGATGCAGCTCGCTTTTCATTTCTCCTTGGGATTCCGGCCATCACGATTGCAGGTTTGGTCGAATTGAAAGACGTTGTCTCAGAGCCCAGCGCGGGCGGTGTTCTGCCCATTCTTGTGGGCATTCTTTCTGCAGCTGTTGTGTCTTGGCTGGCCATCGACTGGCTCATCAAGTACCTCCAAAAGAACAGCACCTGGATTTTTGTTGTGTACAGATTGCTGTTCGGTGTTGCCCTTTTGGTCTGGTGGGCGGGTTCGGCATCAAACTGACAACAGTTGCCCCAATAGCCAGTGTGGAATGAACCTTCTGCTGGAGTGGCTGTTGCGGCACTGGATCCCGATTCCACATCCCGCCAGCCGTTGCCTGCCGTTGTGGAATCGGTAGAGCCCGGGTCGATCGGTGAGGAGTTGGGTTTTGAGCCCGGGGATCAGCTGTTGAGCATCAATGGTGTTCGGCCGCGAGATCTCATTGATTACCGCTATCTGATTGTTGATGAGCAGTTGCATTTGGAGGTTCGTGATGCAGCTGGCGAGTTGCATCAGGTTGAACTGGAAAAGGATGAAGACGATGGTTTGGGGTTGGCGTTCACTGAGGCGTTATTCGACGGATTACGTCAGTGCAACAACCGCTGTGCGTTTTGTTTCATCGATCAACAACCACCTGGCCGCCGCAGCAGTCTTTACCTCAAAGACGATGATTACCGCCTAAGTTTTCTCTACGGTTCCTATCTCACACTGACCAATCTCGGCGATTCCGATTGGCAGAGGATTGAAGAGCAGCGCTTGTCACCGTTATTTGTCTCGGTGCACGCCACCGAACCCAATCTGCGTGCCAGCCTTCTGCAAAATCCGCGCGCTGGTCTGTTGTTGCAGCAACTGTCCTGGTTCGCTGAGCGGGAGCTTCAAATCCACGCCCAAGTGGTGGTTTGTCCTGATCAGAACGATGGAGACGCTCTGGTGCAAACCATCCAGGATTTGGCCCGGTTTGCTGGTGGGGAGTGGCCAGCCGTCCTCTCTGTTGCGGTGGTACCAGTGGGGCTAACCCGCTTTCGGCCAGCAGATGGCCTGCGTGCTGTCACGCCAGTTGATGCAAGACGAGTGATTGCTTCAGTCGAGCCTCTGCAGAGAGAGTTTCAAGCCAGGTTCAAGAGCCGCTTCGCGTGGCTCTCTGATGAGTGGTATCTGATCGCTGGCCAGTCCCTACCTCCTCGCATCAGTTATGAGGATTTTCCTCAACAGGAAAATGGGGTAGGCAGCATCAGAGCTTTTTTGGCCTCTTTGGATGAGGCCACAACCGACCTTCCTGGGCATGTTGAGACACCAATCAAAAGTAGTTGGGTGGTGGGTCGTCTGGTTGAAGAGGCTCTAGAGCCTGCTCTTCAGAGGATCAATGCTGTCGAGGGCGTATCCCTGAAACTTCATGGACTTCCCAGCCCATATTGGGGGCAAGACCAGGTGGTGACCGGTTTGTTGACCGGTCAAGATCTACTG
>WTGE01000231.1 GCA_011525445.1 Synechococcus sp. CO36386bin_37 | reverse complement strand
TGGCTGATCCAGGCGACGGCATGGCTTCCTTCGCCTCGCAGCAATGCGGGCAAAGATCTGCTTTATCACTACAACCGCACCTCCCATGACATTGCCTTAGCACTGCTCCTGCTCGTGGTTGTCGGCCTGCTTTGGCGCAGTCGGCCCAAAACAGAAACGGCCTCAATCACACCCTGGTGGCAACAACCATGCCGATTCGCCAAAGAGCATCCTGTTGTGCTGGGTCTGTTCGTGATCTACACGATCGCCATGGTGAATGGGACCAGCTGGTTTTACCCAGAACTTTTGGCTTGGTATGACGGCATCCTTGACCATCAACTTCTTGATAATTTCTCAATCCGATTTGAATTCATTGCGGAAACAATGCTTCGCAATGATTATCGATTTTTTCCACTCGCCCACCAGGACCTACACCTTCTCAGCTGGTTTACGCCCTATGTGAAAGTGTGGATGATCGTCAGCGCAGCCGAACTGTTCGCTGTCATCATCCTCAGTGCACGCTTTATTCGCAGAATCTGCGCTAATTCGTCAAAAAATTATCTGCTCCTGATCATTAGCCTTCTGCTTCTAAGCGCTCCATCCACAGGCTTCGCCTTTTTCCAGCTGATTTACAGCGAACGGATCCTCACACTGCTGTTCAGCATCTATATCTTATTTTATTTCCGCTATCAGCAAAGCAAAGATATTGGCGACAGAAACATCACTCTTGCGACCGCTCTGATCGGAATGTTCGTCAAAGATATTGGCATTTTACTGTTTGTCACCCCTGCCATTGTTCAACTCGTCCTTGGCTCATTGGGACAGCTTCAGTCCTATCCAAAACTGCAATGGTTACAGCAAAACTGGGATGAACGTCGCCAGTGGATCAAGGCTTACAACCTTGAACTCTGGCTGTGCTCATTTGTGGTGTTTTTTAGCATTGCTTTTGTCTACTTAACCTTGCTACCCAGCATTTACCACAATGTTGGCAGCTACAAAATGGACAATGCGGGTGGATTCGACTTGGACCCACGCAGCTTGTTCTTGGTGGGATTCATTCTGGTTCGCTCAATAGGTGCCGCATGCGGACAGATCAAGTTTAATTTTTTAGACAGCTTAAATATTGCAGGACTTACTTATATCCTTGCACTTTATAAGATTATTGGCTACGAAGGCCACAGCTACACCAGCCTGCCAGTTCAACTGATCGCTGTTCTGGATGTTGCCTTTCTCTGGCAACTCTGGATTGCGACACACTGGCCCAAATCACGCCGCAACCAAATCGCACTCGGGCTCGCCGTTACAACAAGCTGCGTTGGATTCATCAGCCTGGAACATCAACTCAAAAACAATTTCATCAAAACTGTCAGCAAAATCAAGTCCAAACAAGATTCATGGCAGCAGACCTTCAACAAGGTTGATCAGCTCACCAAAGAAGCCAAGCGGCGCGGCGAAGACGTCAATCTGATCTTTACAAAATCATGGTTTCGCCGGAAACGTCATCTCGATCGCTTCAAATACGACCGCCTGATCTTTTTCAACCCCGAAGACAAGTCGTACACCACGGTCGACGGGATCAATCGCGGCGAATCATACACACCGAAAACTGGCGATTTTTTGATTAATATCGACCGGGGTAACACTGACTTCCTTGGTGATGAACTCGAGAAATACAGCCAGGTTTACAAGTACAGCCCTAAAAAAAGCAATGGTTGGATCTATCGCTTGAATTGACCCGAGTACACAAGCCGGCGATTCATCGCTGCCAACCAAGGCATCATTAAGGCAAGCTGAGCCAAACCACTAGGACGGCTTAACCACGTCCCGTCATAAACAATTTGGCCCGTCCGTTCGGGATCAAATCGCACCCGATTGCCGGACAGGATATGGCTGCTGGAGCAGCGACCCGGCCGCAACATGGCCTCTGAAAAATCAAGCTTGAGCCACTCACACAAACGCTCAAGCTGGTGTCGAGGGTCGAGAGCCAGCTCTTCATACCCCAAACGAAACAACGGGTAGATCGACCGGTTCAGCAACGTTTCATGGCGAGAATTCGTCCGCGCCCAACGCAGCAAGGGGCGCCACTCCGCAAACCGTGCACCACGATCGCGATCGCTGCGGGAGCGAGAATGCACCCAGGAGCGCACATCGCGCGTGAGGTGAAGGACCAATCGATTCAATTCCGATTGGTTGTCCAAAGGCAGCACAAAATCATCCTGATAGGAGTCCACGATCAGCTCCGGAGTTGGACCGTCCAGCCGGGACACAATCTGCACAAGCTGCTGCATCTTGATCGGCAGCGCTTGATCATCGTGGTCATCAAGCCAGCGCAACATCGGACCCCAAACAGGGCACTCCGCCGCAATGGCACCGCAGGTGCAGCGTCGCTCATAGCGATGGGCTCCGCGCAACATGGCCGGCCCACGGTGCGCGTCCCCCGGTTTGGGTCGCGCCAAAATCCGGGTGGCTTCACCAACACCCACAACCTTGGGGTGAGCACCAAGAGCCAAATCCAGGATGGTGGTGCCGCTGTGGCCCAATCCCCTGATCAACAGCAACCGCGAGGATTGGCTCATGGGTCCCACGGCGCCGGTTTGGCTTGCACCCGCAACAGCAAGTCCGTGATGTCCTGAAGATGCTGCTCAACCGTGAAATGAGCTTTCACCCGACGCTGTCCGGCCGCACCAAGGCGCTGAGCCAAGGCCGGATCTCTTAGGAGCTGCAGCATGGCCTCGGCCATTCCGGCGACATCACCCTCATCCACCAACAGGCCGGTGGAACCATCGACCACCACCTCCGGGATGCCGGCATGGCGGGTCGCCACCACGGGCAGACCACTGAGCTGAGCCTCCATCACCGCCACCGGACTGCCCTCACTATCTCCATCGGGTGCAACCTGCGAGTGCTGAACAAAGGCTCTGACCTCACGCATCCGTTCGGCAACGATCGCCTGACTGCCAGCCCCCTCGAAGCGCACCTGCCGCTGCAACCCATGCTGTTCGACATAGCGCTGGGCAAGCGGCAGCAACGGGCCTTCACCAATCATCCACAGTTCTGCCGCCTGCAGCGAGCCTGCCTGTTGAAGACAGCGACGGAAGGCCTCCAAGGTTTGCAGCGGTCCTTTTTTGGCCACAAAGCGACCCACCGCCAAAAAGATCGGTTTGGCCTGGGCTGGCACAGCGCCATAAAACAGTTCTGCATTGGCTCCCGAAGGACTGATCAGCATGCGTTCCCTGGCTGCACCAAGGGCTTCCAGCCGCCGTGCCATGGCTTTGGATTTCACCACAACCCCCGAGGCGATCGCCAACAAGCGTCGGTAGCGCTGCTCCAACACACCGATGCGGTTCCGCGCCGACGCATCGGATCCACGGAAATGGACCACCAAGGGCACACCACTCCAACGGC
>WTGE01000158.1 GCA_011525445.1 Synechococcus sp. CO36386bin_37 | reverse complement strand
AATCCATGCAGCAGTGGTGCAGCACTCAAGCCAACCAAAACTTGATGGCTGAACTAGCGGCCTTGGACCTGCCGCTGGCCAGCAACGAGGACGGCGCAGAGGCCGTAGCTGGCACAGGCGCTTTAACAGGTCAAACGCTGGTGCTCACCGGGACGTTGCCCAACCTCAGTCGCCTCGAAGCCCAAGCCATGATCGAAGCCGCTGGCGGCAAGGTGACAGGTTCCGTCAGCAAAAAGACCAACTACGTAGTGGCCGGCAGCGATGCGGGCAGCAAATTGCAGAAAGCCGAAAAACTCGGTGTGGCTGTGATCAGCGAAGAACAACTCAAGGAGTTACTGGCGGCAGCCACGTCACCGTGATGCCAACGCCAAATTGAAGAGTCGAAAGGCAATCCAAATCCCAACGGGCGCCAACGTTGCAACGCTGATCACAGCCACACGCGCAATTCGCTTATAAGTCAACAACCAAGACCAATTGGCACTCTTTTTCAATGAACTGAGCAACAGCTCACCAAACATCAACAAGGTCACCACATAGGCCAAGAGGTAGAAATAATCAAGGAAGATTGGGTATCCCAGATCCGGCAAACCCGAATAAGCGCCCTGTTGCATAAAGACCAACGAAACCAAGATCGTTGGAGGTACTGCCAACTTCACGTCGGTAAAACGCATTGGCATGTAGCTAGCCAAGGCCAACAGCAACAAGGCCAATGAAACTGGAAAGATTGCACGCAACAAGGTGGTTGAAAACTGGCGGCGCAGCTCGAGCTGCAAACCGGAGATGGAGCGTGGCCCAACGGGTCCATCGAAATACAAGCTTTGGATATGAGCCAAAGGAAGTGAACCAAATTGATTCGGGGAAGCCTTGGCCTTGAGTTGATCCTCCAAGCGGCCTGAATCCTTAACAAAGGAATTAGCAGATTCAGGGGAAGTTTCTAACAACTGCTGAAAACCGGGGTCATAGAGAGCCTCCACCGATGCTCCAATCGGTAGTGCATTATCAAGCCGATATTGGCCGACAAAATATTCAGACTGCTCAAACGCAAGTGATGGCTCAACAGTTTGGAGCCTTAACATGTACGACGGCAGAATTTTGTGCCTAACCTGAAGCGGAATGTGCTGAATATCGAGGGGATACTCACGCAGATTCAAAGGAAAGCGAAGGTTGCCAGCAAAGTTGTACTCGGCCAAATAGGCTTTTTGATCACCTCGCTGAATCTCTCGAAATAGAACCGGCTCATACGAGTAATAATCATCCTGAATCAAATCAGGCATCTCAAGATCTTTGAGCAAGTCGAGCTCTTGATAATCAGCAATTCTTTCTTCTTGATAGCGATCAGGTGTAATTAGTGTCTTACCAATTGATTCTGGCGACCACACTGCAGAGACTTTTCCAGATACAAAAATGGTGCGACTTGATAAATCAAGGTCGGCCAACCGATCCAATGTGAACTGCAGAATCAAACTGCGATCAACCGGCGCAAATCCCTTCACTCCATTAACGCTGGCGAACACCTGCTCGAGCGCGGTTTCCGAGCGACGGTCAACGGAATACACGTGAGCAGCCGGCACGTCTGACGGGCCTGAACCGAATTGGAAAGAAGCCTCGTAAACCGACCACAGGATCGGGGTTAGGGTGACAACAATAAAAGCCGCAACAACAAAGAGCGGCATTAAAAGGTTTTCCCGCAACAAGCGGTTGATCAATTTTTGGAGCGAACGCATCAAAAGAACCGCTGACTCAGCCTTAGGACACTGAAGTCCTGTTGACCTAATAACTTATCGAATCTAGCATGAGATCAAAATTTTGAGGAAATAAAATTGTCGATCAAACACTTACGAAGCTCATACCTGCCTGGAAACTATGGGGACCCCCCACGCACGTTGCCCCAAGATTATTTTTTCGTTCTGATTCAAATTGGCAAGCGAATGGGGCTCGACATCGCAGCAGTTTTGCTGCTTTGCGCTCTTATTGGTGTCGTACCCATCCCCAAAAACTTGCTTCTGAGCGGAAAAGCAGTGTCCATTTTAGGAATCGCTGTCTCCATTTTTATTGGCTTTCGCAACACCCAAGCCATCGACCGCTGGTGGGAAGCACGAAAGCTCTGGGGTGACCTGGTGAATCACAGCCGTTGCTGGAAAGATAATCTCATCGCCTACATCGATCAAAAACAATCTCAAAGCCTGACGCAGCGACTCATTCGCCTCCAGGTAGCAATCATTTGGCAGTGCAATTTTGAACTGCGCAATTTCTGGCACCCCGCAGATTCCGAACTGCACAGCCAAACACTTGAGAAATTAAAGCTGAAGCCAGCAATCAACTTGCGACAACTCAGCGAGCAACGATCGAGGGAAATTCAGAAACTACACCAAAAAGCGATTGTTGATGATTGGGGACGCCACCAACTAGTTCAAACAGCTGATGCCACAATGATCGCAATTGGGGGACTACAACGCATCAGAAACACACCAATTCCACCGCCATATGACGTATTTGTTCGTTTATTGACCTGGGTGTTTGGCTCGCAATTATTAATCGCATTCAAACATGATGGCTCATTACTCACAGGTATTGCATTGATGATTGGCTTCCTATTTGCTGAACGGATTGGCGCCTACATAGAAGGACCTTTTGATCAAGATGGAAGCAGCTTCTCAATGCCACAAAACCTCATTTGCATGACCATCACAGAGGATCTACTGCCACAGGAATTCGACCACCGATTTAGCTTAGGTAACCACAGGCCCATTCATTGGGACTAAGAACAAGCGCCATGCCCGCCATTCACCGCTGGATCAAAACTGACTGTGGCCGGGCCAAATACATGGAATTAGCGAATCGTCGTGGCGTGATTGCCAAGGTGAGGCTGAGTTGGTTTGTACTGATCGCAGCGCTGCGCGATCTCCCCATCCAAAACACCGATCACAGCTGACAGTCGAATCGAGCTGTTTGCCGCTGGCTGGTTAGCGATCAGCGTCAGTTTCTTCGCTCTGCAAAGCCCGCTGGGCCGCACGCCCCACCAGCCAGACCACAGCGAAAGTGGCCAGCACACCCACGATCCGCAACACCCAGGTGACGCCATCGGCCTCCCCGGAGAGCACCTCACCAAAACGGGCCACATCACCAGCTAGTGCACCAAGGGCGCAGAACAGCACCGTGCCGGGAAGAATGCCGATCAAGCCAAGGCTGTAGTCGCGCAGCGACACAGCACTCAGCCCATAGGCCAAGTTCAACAGGCTGAAGGGGAAGGCCGGCGAGAGCCGCGTGAGCAGTACTAAGCGCAACCCCTCTCGGCTGACGGCCGTTTCAATCGCCTGCAGCCGCGGCCAGCGGGCCAGCCGCTGGCTGGCCCAATCGCGCAGCCAATGGCGGCCCAGCAAAAACGTGG